>PXDM01000208.1 GCA_003565055.1 Paracoccaceae bacterium | reverse complement strand
CGCAGCCGCGGCGGCGGGGGCGGCGCGGCCCGGCGCGCGGCGCGCACGGCGGTTAGCATCGAGACCGCGCGCTTCATCGAGCGCAATATTCCCAATCTCGAGGTGCTCAACGAAGAAGCGCTGCAGATCATCGAGGCCAATGCCGAAACGGTGCTGGCCGAGATCGGGGTAAATTTCGTCGACAACCCCGAAGCGCTGGAGCGTTGGCGCGCGGCTGGCGCGGATGTGCAGGGCGAGCGGGTGCGCCTCCCGCGCGGGCTGGCCCGCCAGCTTTGCGCCACAGCGCCAGCGCGCTTTACCCAACACGCCCGCAACCCTGCGCGCAACGTGGAAATCGGCGGCAAATCCCTGGTGCTGGCCCCGGTCTACGGCCCGCCCTTCGTGCGCGACGCAGCCGGCGGACGGCGCTATGCCACGATGGAGGATTTCCGCAATTTCGTGAAGCTCGGCTACATGTCGAAATGGCTGCATCATTCGGGCGGCACGGTCTGCGAGCCGACCGATATTGCCGTGAACAAGCGCCATCTCGATATGTTGCAGGCGCATATGGTCTATTCCGACAAGCCCTTCATGGGCTCGGTCACGGATCCTGTCCGCGCGCGCGATTCGGTGGCGATGGCAAAATTGCTGTTCGGGGCGGATTTCGTCGATGCGAACACAGTGATGACCTCGCTCATCAATGTCAACTCGCCGCTGACCTTCGATTCGGTGATGATGGGCGCGCTCGAAGTCTATGCCGCCGCAAATCAGGCCTGCATCATCTCGCCCTTCATTGTCGGCGGGGCGATGGCCCCCACGACGGTCGCGGGCACGCTGACACAGGTGCTGGCAGAAGTGCTGGCGGGCGTGGCCTATAGCCAGCTGATCCGCCCCGGTGCACCCGTGATCATGGGGGCATTCGTGACCTCCATCGACATGAACTCGGGCGCGCCGACCTTTGGCACGCCCGAAGCCGCGCTGATCACATACGGCGCAGGGCAGCTGGCGCGGCGGCTCGGCCTGCCCTACCGCTCCGGCGGGTCCTTCTGCGGCTCGAAACTGCCTGATGCGCAAGCCGCTTATGAGACCGCGAACAGCCTGAACATGGCGCTGCTGGCGGGGGTGAATTTCATGCTGCACAGCTGCGGCTGGCTCGAGGGCGGGCTGGTGTCGTCTTACGAGAAATTCGTCATGGATGCCGACCAGCTTGGCGCGCTGCATCATCTGTCGCGCGGGGTGGACCTGTCGGAAAACGGGCAGGCCATGGACGCGCTGCGCGAAGTCGGGCCCGGCGGGCATTTTCTCGGCTGTGCGCATACGCAGGCGAATTTCAAGGACGCGTTCTGGCGCTCGGATCTGCTTGACTACAAACCCTTCGAGACCTGGGACGAAGAAGGTGCGCGCGACACGCAGGCGCTGGCCAGCGCGCGGGTCGCGAAGATGCTCGGCGATTACCAGCAGCCTGCACTGGACCCGGCCATTGCCGAGGCGCTTCAGGCCTATGTCGATCAGCGCAAGGCATCCGAGCCCGACGCTTTCGGCTAAGCCGCACAATACTGCTGTCAGAAAAAAACGCCCCCGCTTCACGGTCCGAAGCGGGGGCTTTTTGCTTTTCTCCTGCCCCGCCCGACCCGCGTGTCGGGACGGAGCGGGGTGGGCGGGCGGGAGCGACGGCCCGGCGCGCGGGTCGGGCGGGCTCAAGCCACCGTTTGCCGCGCGCGCAGGTTGCGCTGGTAGAAGAAGACCAGCGCCGCCACGCCCAGACCAATCGCATCCGACACCCAGCCGCCCGAGATCATGGCAAGCGCCGCAGCCCCGACCAGCAGCCGCAGCGGCCAGTTGATCACGCCGAAAAGCCAGCCCTGCACCGCCGAGGCGAGCAGGTAGATCCCGAGGAGCGCGGTCAGGAAGACATGGATGATATTGCCCAGATCGCCCTGCATCAGAAGCCCGTCATTGTAGAAGAAGATGAAGGGCACGATGAACGCCGCGAGGCCGATTTTGAAGCTCTCGACAGAGGTTTTCATCGGGTCGGATTGCGCAATCGCCGCACCCGCATAGGCCGCAAGCGCGACAGGCGGTGTGATCGCCGACATGACCGCGTAATAGAAGATGAAGAAATGCGCCGTCAGGGGCTCAATCCCCATGCGGATCAGGCCCGGCGCGATCACCGAGGCCGCGACCGCATAGGCCGCTGTCGTCGGCATCCCCATCCCGAGGATGATCGCGACGCACATCGCGAAAAACAGCGCAAGCAGCTGGCTCTGCCCGGCAATCGCCATCAGCACGCCCGAAAGCCGCACGCCGATCCCGGTGATCGCGATGATCCCCACGATCACGCCCGCCGCCGCACAAACTGCGACGAGTTGCAGCGACATCTTGGCGGCGATCTCCAGCGCGTAGGGCACCATGCGGAAATGCTCGACCGCCTTGGCAATCCCCGCCGACAGGGGTGAGTTCATGCGCAGCGTCATCACCACCCCGGCAATCGACACAAGGCTGATCACGATTGAAACGGCAAGCTGCACGCCCCGTCCGTCGCCCCAGCCATCGACGAGGATTTGCCCGCCCACGACCAGCGGCATCACAGCGAGCACGCAGAGGATGAGCCCCATCAGATGGTTCCAGATCCCGTCCTCGCGGCCTTCGGTCAGCACACGGATATAGCTGATCGCAAAGGCCGCGATCATCGCGTAAGTGCCAGCGCGGATGACCGAATAGCCGACATAGAGCGCACCGATCAGCATGATGATGGGCACGAACAGATAGGCCTGTTTCGCCATCTCGCCGAATTTCGGCAATTGCGAGCGTGGCAAACCCGCCATGCCCTTTTTCAGCGCTTCCTTGTCGACCATGAAATAGACCGACACGAAATAGAGCACCGCCGGGATGATCGCGGCGATGACGATCTCGCGATACTGGATGCCGGTGATTTCGGCCATGATGAAGGCGCCCGCGCCCATGATGGGCGGCAGGATCTGACCGCCTGACGAGGCCGCCGCCTCGACCGAGGCCGAGGTCTGGGGCCGGTAGCCCACTTTCTTCATCAGCGGGATCGTGAGTGAGCCCGTGGAGACCACATTGCCCGCCGAGGTGCCGTTGATCATGCCCATCAGGCCCGAGCCGAAGATCGCGACCTTGGCCGGGCCACCGCGCGCGCCGCCCGCTGCCGCGAAAGCGAAATTGATGAAATACTCGCCCACGCGCGATGCCTGCAGGAAGGCCGCGAAGGTGATGAAGAGGATGATATAGGTCGAGGAAACCGCCGTCGTCGGCCCCAGAACGCCGACATCAGTGTAGATGCGCGCAAAGAAGCGTTCGGGCGCGTAGCCGCGATGGTTCAGAAAGCCGGGCAGCCATGGCCCGAGGAACCCATAGGCGATGAACACGCCCACGATCACCACCAGCGCGAGCCCCGCGAGACGGCGGGTGAGTTCCAGGATGAGGATAATCCCCGCGATGGCGGCATACATGTCATTGACATGCGGGAACACGCCCGCGCGATTGCGCAGAAACCCTGCATGAGCAATGATATAGATGCCGACAGTCAGTGCGGCCAGAGCGAGGATGATATCAGCCAGCGCGATACGGCTGCGGTCGCGGTCAGGAAAGAGCCAGCCTGCGAGCACGGCAAGCACCGTCCCCGCTGTCAGCGCCCAGCCGAAGGTGTATTTCATCTGATCGGGCGGTGCACCCATTGCGATCAGATTGCCGGTCAAGACCGCCCAGACGATCTGCACAAAAGCCACCCCGACCCCCAGACCGGCAAGCGCGACCAGCGCCAGTTCGAGCGGTGAGCGGCGGCTGGTGGCGGAATTGGTGTCCGGGAAAGCCACTGCGGAAAAGAGCAGAAAGCCCAGGATCAGCCCACCCGTGACATGGCTGAGCCGATAGACCCAGGTTTCAAGCGGGTAGAGATTCATCGCGATGATATGGAAGGCCGTGTAGGCGATACAGGCCAGCGCGAGGATCACACCCAGCAGGCCCGGCGCCACGCGCTGGTTGGACATGACGATTTCGCGATCCGCGCCTTCGGCGATGTTGTCGGGCGGGTTCTCAAGCGGGTCGGGCTGCTGCGTCGACATGGCTCACATCCTCGGGTCAGGCTGGTCAATGTGCAAAAGGCCACTCTGCGGCGGCCTTTTGCTGAGCTCACGAGCGCGCGGTCAGCCGCGCAGCTCTTCGGCGATCTCGAAACCGTTTTCCTCGAACCAACGCACCGCGCCGGGATGGAACGGCAGGAAGCTGTTGTTTTCGAAGTTTTCAGGCAATGTCGCCGCTGCAGCCGCGTGGATCTGCATCATGCGGTCATTGTTTTCCATGACCAGCCGCGTGATCTCATAGGCGAGGCTCTCAGGCATGTCCGCATGGACCACAGCGAAGTTCCACATCGCGACCGATGCCTGATCTTCGTCCTGCACCGTGTAGGAGCCGCCCGGAATCGTGAAAGGCGACACTTCCGGGAACGCCTCAAGGATCGCGGCATGCTCTTCATCCGAGAAGGTGAAGGTGCGCACATCCGCTTCGGCGGCCAGCTGCGAGAAGGCCGCGATGGGCACCCCGGCGGCAAAGACGAACGCATCAATCAGCCCGTCCTGCAGCTGGGTTGCAGCATCAGCCGCGCCCGAGAAGGACACATTGGCCTCGATGTCCAGCGCCTCGAGGATACGCGGCCAGTAGGTGCCGGGCGTGCCGCCTGCCGGGCCGACGCTGACGCGTTTGCCCGCGAGATCTCCGACCGAGGAGATGTTCTGACGTGTCAACGCGATGCCCTGAAAGGGTGTTTCATACATCGGGAAGAGCGCGCGGACATCCGTATGCGGCAGGCCGGGGGCGAGTTCGCTTTCGCCGTTCCACGCCTCGAACATCGGACCCATGGTCACGAGGCCGATATCATGTTCCTGCATTTGCAGCAGCGTCACGTTCTGGACCGGGCCGCCAGTGACTTCGCCGCTGGCATTGAT
The DNA here is from genome assembly GCA_003565055.1 of Paracoccaceae bacterium. Lineage (GTDB taxonomy): Bacteria > Pseudomonadota > Alphaproteobacteria > Rhodobacterales > Rhodobacteraceae > Roseinatronobacter. Next base: position 10,005 of record PXDM01000208.1, on the reverse strand, counting down.
TCCGAGTTCTTCGGCAATGAATGACGCGAGCCCGTTGCCATAGACGAAATAGACACCGCCCTGGCTTGCTGTGCCAACGGTCAGTTCAGACGGCCAGCCATCGCGATCCTGCGCCGAAGCGGCAGAAACCGCCATGAAGGATGCAGCGGCCAGAGCCGCGAAATTGGTGAAACGCATCAGGACCTCCCCTATTGTTTTGCGTTGTTACATGCCGGAACACGGCCCTTGCGGGGCATGAGCGGCACTGCCTCAACTGAACCCGCGCGGGCGTGAAAATGCAAGACCGGGCGCGCGGGCGGTGGATGAATTTCATCCGAGCCACAGCCTGCGGGTAGAAAACTACACATATGCCCCACCCGATGTGTCGATAACTACACATGCGCGCGATTTTGTCAGGAGATACAGACAGCGGCGGCGTCTTCAAGGGCGATGCGCGATAGGCAACTCTCTGCCTTGTGTTGCGCCTGTGAGCAGATCAAGGCTTCCGCAGCGCGCAAAATCAGCTATCTACCGCATATGAGTATATCGCGTCGTACATTACTGTTGTCCCTGCCCGCCTTCGCTCTGGCCCTACCGGCGTCGGCGGCGCGTATCCCGCTTGATGAAATATCACGATATTTCAACAGCTTTTCGACCGCACGGGGCGATTTCACGCAAATCAATCCGGATGGAACCATCTCGACAGGCCGGGTCTATATCCGCCGTCCGGGGCGGGTTCGTTTCGAATATGACCCGCCAGATGACTCGCTGGTCATGGCGGGCGGCGGGCAAGTCGCGATTTTCGACGGGCGCTCCAATCAGGGGCCGAGCCAATACCCGTTGCGCCAGACCCCGCTGAACCTGATCCTCGAGCCGAATGTCAATTTCCAGAACCGCCGCATGGTGGTTGGTCATACTGATGACGGCGACACGACCACAGTGATCGCGCAGGACCCTGACAACCCGCAATATGGCACGATCCGGCTGGTCTTCTCGGCCAATCCGACCGAATTGCGCCAATGGATCATCCGCGACGAGACCGGGGCAGAAACGACCGTCATTCTGGGGAATATGGAATTCGGACCGACCCTGTCGGCGCGCTTGTTCAACATCACGGTCGAGGCGGACTCGCGGCGGCGCTGACATCGCGCGCAGATCGCACACAACCTGCCGCTTGACTACGCTTCGGTGCAAAGCGACGTCTTGCCGCCTTGCTTTTGCCCCAATATCGTCGTCAAACCGCGCGAAAGACAGATTACCTGTGAAGGACCAGAAACAATCTGGTATTTTACACATCCGTCGGAACCTGGTCAGTCAATGGTCGATACGCGCCGCCTTGAGAAGTTCATGAAACTCGGAGAGCCTTCGGGCACCGAGCCCACAGAGGATGCGCGTTCCATTGCGCCACGCAAGATGCTTGCGCTGTCAGGCCATCGCGAATTGCGACAATCCGAGCAGTCCCGCGTGAATGTGATCCATCGCAGGGCCAGTATCGACGACAATTGGAATGCACTGTCCGACTACGCGCCGGACTTCTCCCCCGATGCGCATGTCCGGCAGTTCAATCTGATGGCCCGCGATGCAGAAATCACGGCCCGCTTCGATGTTCTGCGCACACAGTTGGTGCAGAGCTTCCGCAGTCGCAATCTGACAAGCCTCGGGATCTCGGCGCCGCGTGCGGGCTCTGGCACCTCCTTCGTCACGGCCGCCTTGATCGCCTCGCTTGCGCGTCGGGGCGATCTGCGGGTGATCGGGCTCGACCTCAATCTGCGCGCGCCCGGTCTGCACCAGTTCTTCGAGGTCGCGCCACAGCGCCCGGTCCTTGATCTGCTGTCAGGCATGGCAGGCCCCGAGACCGTTTTGCAGCGCGTTACCGACACAGTCGCCGTGGCATTCGGGCAGGCTGTGCCCGACCTCACACTGAGCACGCAATTTTCGGCGGATGATCTGGCCGTTACGCTTGCCGATCTGCATGAAAGCTATGCGCCTGATCTGATCGTGTGCGATCTGCCGCCCATGCTGGGGGGGGATCTGACATTGGCCATGTGCACGCATCTCGATGCGATGTTGCTGATCGCGGACAGTCGCCGCAATTCGACTGCGGAAATGGCCGAATGCGAACGTCTCCTGACAGGCCAGACCGAGTTTCTCGGCATTGTTCTGAACAATTACAGCGGCGGGGAGCTCGTGTAATGCCCCCCAGCCCCGCCTGAAAGCACCTGACCCATGGGACCGATCCAGTCATTTCAGGAATTGCGCGATTTTCTCCGGCGCAGGCTGAGCCTCATCTTGCTGGGACTCGCGCTGGGCTTTTGCATCGGCGTGTTCATGGCGCTGCGCAGCACACCTGTCTTTCAGGCCGTGGCCGTGCTGTCGACACGGGTGGAAGCGATTTCTGACGAAGCCGTGGGCAGCGCGGCTTCAGGCTCATCCGCGCGGCTGATGCAGCTGATCGAACAGCGCCTGACATCGCGCGAGAACATGCTGCGGATCGCAGATGACTACGCGCTTTTCATCGGCCTGCCCGCCCAGCAGCGTGCCGATCTGATGCGCGAATCTGTCACCTTGCTGTCACAGGCGGCCGTGAATGTGGGCTTTGGCTCGGATGGGGCACTGGCGTCGATGGTGATCATGATGCGCGCGGATTCGGGCGAGAAATCTGCCGCGATTGCCAATGAGCTTGCGCAGATGGTCGTGCGGGAGACCGGAGCCGGGCGCATCGCGCGGGCGCGCCAGACGCTGGAGTTTCACGAGGCCGAGGAAGCGCGGCTGACCGCGGAGCTGGAGACGCTGCGCGCTCAGACGCGCGCCTTCAGCCTCGAACATGCGGATGTGATGGCCTTCAATGCCGAGATGCGCCGGGCGGAGCTGTCGCGTGTGATCGACGACATTCAGTCGACGCGCAGCGAAATCGGTGCGGCGGAAGCGGAGCTGGAGAGCCTGATTGCGCAGAATATCTCGCCGCGCCGACAAGTGCAGCTGCGCGATACGATCAGCGTCCGTCGTTCGGAACTGGCGCGGCTTGAACAGCGTCAGACGGAATTCGAGCCATTTTTCCAGCGCGTTGCCGAGGCAGAACGCGCGCTTGGGGTGTTCCGTGAGCGCGAAGCCCGTTTGCAGGACCGCATCAGCGAGACGGCTGGCCAGGTCGCTTCGGCCCAGACCTCTCTGCGGCTCGAAGCGGATTCGCGCAGCGCGACATTCGAGATCGTCGAGGAAGCGACCGCACCCCAATATCCGATTTCGCGCTCGCGACGCCAAACGGTCGTCATCGCCGTGGCCGCCGGGGCCATGTTGGCTGTTATCGGTGCGTTCCTCTATGAGATTTTGCGTCCGGCCTTGCGCAGCACGGGGCAGGTTCAGCGCGAGCTGGGCATGCGGCCCGTGCTGGTGCTGCCTGCTCTGGTCTTGCCATCGCAACGCCGCCGCGCGCGCCTGCAGTGGATGGGCGGTGCGGGCTTTGTTGCCTTGGCTCTCTTCGCAGTACTGACCCTGACGCCGAGCTAGGGGCGCGCGCCATGCCCAATATCATCGCCTATGCAGCCTTGCTGATCTGGCCCCTGATCATCCTGTGGATGTTTCGCAAGATGCCACCCGAGCGTGCCTTCATCTGGTCTATTCTGGGCGGCTATATGCTGCTGCCGGAACTGACCGAATTCAACCCGCCGATGATCCCGGCCTTCGACAAAGCCTCGATCCCGAATCTGACGGCGTTCGTCGTGGCCATCATGGTTGCGAAACTGCGCTTCTCGCTGCTGCCCGAAGGGCGCGTGCAAAGACTGCTTCTGGCCATGCTGATCCTCGCCCCGGTTGCGTCGGTCTTCACCAATACCGAGCCGCTGGTTTTCGGCTATATCGACATTGGCCAGATGCGGCTGGCGGCGGATCAGGTGAACAGCCTGCCCGGCATGCAGCTTTATGACTCGGTTTCCGCGCTGGCCCGTTCCGTGATCCTGCTCTTGCCCTTCTTCATGGCGCGGCACTTGCTGGCCTCCGAGGCGATGCTGGTCGAATTCCTGCGCGCACTGGTCATTGCCGGGCTGATCTATTCGGTCCCGATGCTCTTCGAGGTCCGCTTCAGCCCGCAGCTGCACACCAATATCTATGGGTTCTTCCAGCATGATTTCGGCCAGATGATGCGCGAGGGCGGCTTCCGGCCCATCGTGTTCATGCCGCATGGGCTCTGGGTGGCGTTTTTCGCGGCCACCTGTGCGCTCAGCGCTCTGTATTTCGTGCGCGAAGCCACCCCGCTTGATCGTCTGCAAAAGGTCCTGATCGCGATTTACCTGATCGTGGTGCTGTGGCTGTGCAAGAGCATGGGCGCGCGGCTCTTCGTGCTCGCCCTCGCGCCGATGGTGCTTTTTTTCTCGGCCAAGGCGCAGCTTCGCGTCGCCGCGGCCATGGCTGCGGTGGCGATGAGCTATCCGCTGTTGCGCGGCGCGGATCTGCTGCCGACGCGGCGTCTGGTCTATTATCTCTACGCGCGGGTGCCCGAACGTGCGCAATCGCTTGAATTCCGCTTCCATAATGAAGACCTGCTGCTGGCCCATGCCTGGGAAAAACCTCTGGTCGGCTGGGGCGGCTGGGGCCGCAATCTGATCCGCGATCCGCTCACTGGCGAGATCGTGACGATTTCCGATGGCATGTGGGTGATCGTGATCGGCCAATATGGCTGGATCGGCTATCTGGGCACCTTCGGCCTGCTCTGCCTGCCGCTTTTCGCGCTCTACTGGCTCTATCGCCAACGCCCCAAGGCCGAGGTGCCCCGCGTGGTGGGGGTTTGCGCGCTTTTGCATGGGGCCAATCTGATCGACATGTTGCCCAATGCCACGCTCATCCCGCTCACATGGTTGCTGACGGGGGCACTCTTGGGCCATGCCGAACTGGCCCGCGCGCGTCAGCGCGAGGACGATCCGCGCCCGAGCGATGGCTTGGCACGCGGTGGCCTGCTGGCCAGCGCGCGGCTCGATGATCTGGGCGCGCGACCGAATCGGGGGGTTTTGCGATGAGCCGCGAGACCGATATCGCCATCATCGGCATGGCCGCACATCTTCCCGGCGCGGCCTCGGTGGCGGCGTTCTGGGACAATCTGCGCGCGGGCCGCTCCAGCATCCGCCAACTGAGCGCGGCGGAGTTGGAGGCGGCGGGCGAGCGCCCCGCGCGGATGCGCGCCGCGAATTACGTGCCCTTCGCCGCGCCGCTTGACGGGTTTGCCGATTTCGACCCCGACGCTTTCGGCTTCTCGCCCAAGGAGGCCGCGATCCTCGATCCGCAGCACCGCCAGTTCCTCGAGGTCGCCTGGGAAGCCTTCGAGCATGCCGGCCACCCGCCGCGCGGCTTTCCCGGCCCGGTCGGTGTCTTCGCGGGCTGCGGGATGGGGAGCTACTTCTATTTCAACCTCTGCTCCAACCCCGATCTGGTCGAGGATGTGGGCCTGTTCCTGTTGCGCCACACAGGCAATGACAAGGATTTCCTCGCCACCCGCGTGAGCCATATCTTCGATCTGCGCGGCCCCTCGGTCAATGTGCAGACGGCCTGCTCCACCTCGCTGGTGGCCGTACATTACGCCGTGCAGGCGCTGCTGACGGGCGAATGTGACATGGCGCTGGCGGGGGGTGTGACCATCGAGCTGCCCCAGGGGCGCGGCTATCTCTACCGCGAGAATGAGATCCTCTCGCCCGACGGGGCGTGCCATGCGTTCGATCACCGCGCGCAGGGCACAGTCTTCGGCTCGGGCGCGGGGGCGGTGGTCTTGCGCAGGTTGGACGATGCGCTGGCTGACGGCGATGAGATCATCGCCGTGATCAAGGGCAGTGCGATCAACAATGACGGCGCGCAGAAAGCGGGCTATCTCGCCCCCTCGGTCGAAGGTCAGGCGCAAGCGATTGCCGAGGCGCATCAGGTCGCGGGCGTGACCCCCGAGAGCATCTCTTACGTCGAATGCCACGGCACGGGCACCTATCTCGGTGATCCGATCGAGGTCGCCGCGATGACCGAGGGTTTCGCCACCGAGAAGCGCGGCTTTTGCCGGATCGGGTCGGTCAAGACCAATATCGGCCATCTCGATACGGCGGCGGGCGTGGCCTCGCTGATCAAGGCCGCCTGCGCGCTGCAGCACCGCGAATTGCCGCCCTCGCTGGGCTATGAGGCCCCGAATCCGGCGATTGATTTCGACGCGAGCCCCTTTGTCGTCAACGAACGCCTGACCCCGTGGCAGGCCAGCGGCCCCTTGCGCGCGGGCGTCAATTCGCTGGGCGTGGGCGGCACGAACGCCCATGTCGTGCTCGAAGAGGCCCCCGTGCTGCCGGCCTCGGAGCCGAGCGACTGGCCCTTCCAGATCCTCACGCTATCGGCGCGCTCGAAAGCCGCGCTGGAGCAGGCCGCGCGCAATCTCGCGGCCCATTTGCGCGCCCATCCCGACCAGCCGCTGGCCGATGTGGCTTTCACCCTCAAGGAAGGGCGCACGGCGTTCGAGCATCGCCGCATCCTTGTCGCCGAAAGTGCTGCCGAGGCCGCTGATCTGCTGGACGCCGAGACACCGCGCCGGGTCTTCACCCATCAGGCGCTCGATGCGCCCGAGATGGTCTTCATGTTCCCCGGCGGTGGTGCGCAATATGCGGGCATGGCGCGCGAGCTCTATGAGACCGAGCCGGTTTTTGCCGAATGGATGGATCGCGGGCTCGACTGGTTGCAGCCGCACCATGCCCATGACCTGCGCGCGCTCTGGCTGCCTGAACCGGGCGCAGAGTCCGCGGCCGATGCTGCGCTGACCCGGCCCTCGATACAACTGCCGCTGATCATGATCACCGAATATGCGCTGGCGCAGATGTTCATCGGCTGGGGCGTGATGCCCGCGCAATTGGTCGGCCATTCGATGGGCGAGAATGTCGCCGCCTGTCTTGCGGGTGTCCTGTCCTTCGAGGATTGCATCGGGCTTGTGCATCTGCGCGGGCGGCTCTTTGACAGCGTGCCTTCAGGCGGCATGTTGTCGGTGCCGCTCTCGCCCGAGGCACTCGCCCCCTATCTCGGCCCGGAGCATGATCTGGCCGCAATCAACGCGCCGGATCTGACGGTGATTTCCGGCCCTGATGCGGCACTCGCAGCGCTTGACACGCGCCTGCGCGCCGATGGGATCGAGGCGCAGCGCATCGCCATCGACATCGCCGCGCATAGCCGGATGCTGGAGCCGATCCTGCCCGAGTTCCGCGCGTATCTCGAAAGCATCGCGCTGCATCCGCCACAGCTGCCAGTGATCTCGAACCGCAGCGGGCAACCCTTGACGCCTGAGCAGGCGACCGATCCGGACTACTGGGTGCAGCATCTGCGCGAGACTGTGCGCTTCAGCGCCTGCATGGAAACGCTGAGCACCGCCACCAACCGCATCTATATCGAGATGGGTCCCGGCCGCGCGCTGTCTTCGCTCGCGCGGATGTGCAAAGGGGTCGCGGGCCAGCAAGTCCTCTCGGCGCTGCGCCACCCGGATGAAGACATTGCCGATGATCTCTATCACCTGAGCGCGCTGGGGCGGATCTGGGCCTTGGGCGGGCAGTTCGACTGGGCGCAGATCTGGGGCACAGCACGACGCAGGCGCGTGCGGCTGCCAAGCTACCCGTTCCAGCGCGCGCGCTATTTCATCGCGCCCGGCGAGACCATGGCCGAGGCGCCGGGGCTGGCGCGCCTGGACGATCTGCGCGACTGGGGCAGCCGCTTTGCGTGGAAGCCCGCCTATGCCGATTGCGACATCGACGTCACCCGCGATCTGGGCCTGATGCGCGAGACCTGGCTGATCTTCGCCGATGACACAGGCCGCGCCGCGCCTGTCATCGCGGCCTTGCGCGATGCAGGCGCGCGGGTCGTCGAGGTGCGCGCAGGCGATGTCTTCGCGCGCAAATCCGAGACGCTCTACACGCTGTCGCCGGAACACGGTCTCGACGCCTATGCGCGGCTTCTTGCGGAACTGATCGCCGCAGGCATCGCGCCCACGCGCATCGCGCATTTCTGGCTGGTCACAGAGCGCGAGAGCTTCCGCCCCGGCTCCAGCTTTCTGCACCGCAATCTCGAACAGGGGTTTTATGCGCTCCTGTTTCTCGCGCAGGCCATGCAGAGCGAAAATCTGGCGCTGCCTGTGCATCTGAGCGTTGTCACCAATGGCGCGCAGGCGCTGGATGGAGAGGCCCTGCGCTATCCCGAAAAGGCGATGATCGCAGGCCCGGCCCGCGTCGCCCCGCGCGAGATGGCCGGGCTGAGCTGCGCGACGCTCGATATTGACGAAAGCGCCAGCCCCGAGATGCTGCTCGAAGAGCTCTGCGCGCGCCCCAATACGGGCACAGCGCTGATCCGCAAGGGCAAGCGCTACACGCAGGTGCTGCGCCCGGCCCCGCTCGCACCGGATCTGCCCGATCTGCCGCGCGGCGCGCATTGGCTGATCACGGGCGGTTTTGGCGGGATTGGCCTGACGCTGGCCGAAGAGTTGATCACCCGCTACGGCGCACGGATCACGCTTCTGGCGCGCAGCCCCCTGCCCGCCCGTGCGGATTGGGCCGCATGGAAGGACAGCCACGGCCCTGCGGATGCGACTGCACGCCGGATCATGGCCGTCGAGCGGCTGGAAGCGCTGGGCGGCACAGTCCATGTCGCCCAAGCCGATGTCTGCAATATCGACGAGATGCGCGCCGCACTCACGCAGGCCACCGAGACGATGGGCGCGCTCCATGGGCTGATCCACGCAGCGGGCCGCCTCGATGACGCGCCGCTTCTGTCGAAATCCACCGCCGATATCGAGGAAGTCTTCGCCCCGAAACTTCACGGTCTGCAAGTGATCGACGCGCTCTTGCCCGACGGGACGCTGGAGGTCATGGTGCTCTTTGCTTCCAGCTCCACTGTCACCGCGCCTGTGGGGCAGGTCGATTATGTGGCGGCGAACGCCTATCTCAACGCGTTTGCCGCGGCGCGCCGTCAGGCCAAGACCCGCGTTCTGGCGGTGAATTGGGGCATCTGGTCCGGGGCGGGCATGGCTGCGGATGCGATGGCCGCGCGTCTGGGCGATGTGCCGCCAACGCCGGCCGCGCCTTGCGCACAGCCGCTCTATGACCAGATGGATTTCGACGCGAGGGGTAATCGACAACTCTCCGCGCGCCTGAGCCCGCGTGATTGGGTCCTGAACGAGCACCGCACGCGCGACGGCACGGCGGTGCTGCCGGGCACAGCGGTGCTCGACCTCGCGGCGCAGGCTTTGCGTGCGCAGGGCGAGACCGGGGCATTCGCGATCGAGGATCTCTATTTCTTCCGCGCCCTGTCTGTCACCGAGACGCGGGAGCTGCGCGCGACGCTCGCGCGCACTGGCGCGGGCTATGCGTTCAGCCTGCGCAGCGATGTGATGCAGGGCGGGGGCCTGGGCTTCGTGCTCAACGCGCAGGCGCAGATCGCGCCTGTCGCCACGCCCCCCCCGCCGCCCATCGCCCCAAGCGCGATTGCCGCGCGCTGCCCCGATCTGCGCGAAGGCGAAGGGCTCGCCAGCCCGCAAGAGGCGCATCTGTCCTTCGGCCCGCGTTGGCGCGTGCTGGAGCGCATGGCTTACGGCACAGGCGAAGCGCTGGCGCATCTGGCACTGCCCGAGGCGCATCGCGACGATCTGGATGCAGGCCATGTGCTGCATCCGGCGTTGATGGATCTGGCCACAGGTTGGGCGATGGAGCTTATTCCCGGTTATGACGGCGCAAGCCTCTGGGTGCCGCTGTCCTATGGTCGGGTCACAGTCTGGCGCGACCTGCCCGCGCAGATCATCAGCCATGCGCGGCTGCGCGGCGACGCAGAGCCGGGCTTTGCAAGTTTCGATCTGACGCTTGCCGCCCCGGACGGCACCGTGCTGGCCGAGATCGAGCGCTTCACGATCAAGCGGCTGAGCGCGGGCGGCTTTGCCGAGGCCCCGCCGATCCGCCCCAATGAGCTGGAACGCGACGTGCCCGCGCGCAGTGCCACCCTCTCGCCGGCGGAAGAACGGCTGCGCGAGATGCTGGCGCTCGGAAT
>PXDM01000284.1 GCA_003565055.1 Paracoccaceae bacterium | reverse complement strand
GCTCCAGCAATCCCCATAACCTTACCGTGAAGAGACGTACCCAAGAACAGCTCTGGCGCCCATCCATCATACTTACCTTCCCGAGTGAACACATCCGCCTCCACCACTCTGCGAGTTACTGCAAGGATCAAGGCCATAGCATGCGTAGCGACACTCTCAGTCAGTACACCCGGAGTGTTGGTAATAACCACACCCTTCTCATTAGCTGCGTCCACATCGATATTATTGTACCCCACCGCATAGTTAGCAAAGACCTTAGCCTTTGGTGCCGCTTGCATAACCTCAGCATCAATTTTGTCGGTCAAGAGACACAACACGGCATCGTACTCTTTCTCAGAGAGCGCCTGGATAAGCTCTTCTCGACTCAACACCCCGTCCTTTTGACTTACATCAACCTCATACCCTTTTTCTTTCAACTTCTCGATTCCCGCCTCCGGAATCTTTCGTGTAACGTATATTTTCTCTGACATAGACCTATAATGTGTTATTAAATACTTTTAATTTTTCCTCCACTACTCTGCCCACTTCTTCTACTGCTCCCTTCATATACTTGTACGGCGCCACAACCTCTCCATCCTCCTCAAACGCTTTCTCAATCGCCTTCCTGAAGGCAACACGTATCTCCGTGCTGACATGAATCATTCCAATTCCGGCCTCCACCGCATCCCGGACATCCCCATCGCTACTCCCAGACCCTCCGTGGAGTACCAACGGAACGCCGGCTGCTTCCCTAATCCTTCTAATAGCATCGATGTGGAGTTTTGGGTTAAATCCTTTCCTCATCATCCCGTGCACTGTCCCCACGGCAGGTGCAAGCATATCCACCCCCGTCTCTTCCACAAATTTACGTGCCTCCTCTGGGGTAGTGATCATCTCCTCAGTAACCGCAGCTCCCTCGGGAAGCTCATCGAAGAGCTGGGAGGACTTTCCGATGTAGCCTATCTCCGCCTCAATTACAGTATGTCCTCCGGCCTCACGCGCATACTCCACGCATTTCCTGGTTACCTCCACATTCTCCTCAAATGATAACTGAGCACCATCAATAATTGCGGAATCAAATCCGGCATCAATAACCTCTTTCACCCTCTCAAAAGAATAAGTATGGTCTGCATTTAAAAATACAGGGTAATCATACTTCTCTCTGAGACTTCTAATAAGTGCCACACACTGCTCTACTCCAATAAAATCCCTCTCTCCTTCCGAAACTCCTATAACCACCGGTACTTCATATTTTCGGGCAACATTGAATATACCCCACATCATCTCGATATTTGAGATGTTGAAATGACCGACAGCTACTCCCTTTTCTTCTGCTTCCTTTACGTGTTTTAATATCTCTGACATATACCCACCAGTGTACCACGCAGACACAGCTACCGTATGATACAATGTACACATATAAATAATTCAAGCAGACACATAATATGAGTACCAACGAAGAACAGATGGATTTTCTAGCAGTCGGTGACATGGTAACCGATGCTTTTATCAAAATAAGCGCCGCTAATACCGGATCAGGTGTAACTCAAGAAGGTAAAAAGCTTTGTTTCGAGCTCGGTGACAAAGTCCCTTTTGACACAGTAGAGATAGTGCGTGCTGTCGGAAACAGCGCTAACGCCGCTGTCTCTGCCACACGACTTGGACTAAACTCAGCACTCATCTCTGATGTCGGAGGAGACGAGGAAGGAAAACGATGTCTCGATGCACTCAAGGAGAGTGGAGTAGACAACGAATACATTACTGTTCACGAAGGATTCGAGACTAATTACCATTACGTGCTGTGGTACGAGGAGAAGCGTACAATTCTCGTAAAACACCAAGAGTATCCTTACTCATTTCCCGAGCTAAAGACCCCTCCTAAGTGGATGTATTTAAGCTCCTTAGCAGAGAACTCACTCCCTTACCACGATATCATTGCTGAGTATCTCAAGAACAATCCTGATACCAACTTGGCGTTCCAGCCGGGAACCTTTCAGATGAAGCTGGGATTTGAGAGATTGCAAGATCTCTACAAACTCTCAAAACTGTTCTTCTGCAACGTCGAAGAGGCTAAGCGAATACTAAAAATAGAGAACGAGGAGATCGAGATTCAGGACCTCTTGAAGAAAATGAGTGAGCTTGGACCAGAAATTGTGGTTATTACCGACGGACCAAACGGGGCATACTCTTATCACGGTGGAGAGGTGTGGTTTATGCCGATGTATCCGGATCCAAAACCACCAGTGGACCGAACCGGTGCAGGAGACTCATTCTCCTCAACCTTCACTTCAGCCCTGGCTCTCGGCAAGGAGATTCCGGAGGCTCTGCAGTGGGGACCGATTAACTCTATGTCAGTAGTACAAGAAGTTGGAGCCCAGAAGGGATTACTAGAGAGAGTACAACTGGAAGAGTTTCTCAGAAATGCCCCTGAGCATTACGTACCAAAAAAACTAGGATAAACACTCCCCCCCCGTAAGTACAAAAAAAGTTCCAGTCACAATGTTGGAACTTTTTTTAAATCCTCATTTTAACGAGATTACCGTATCTTTTCTTTCAACTCTTTAACAGAGTTATAAATTCCCTCAATCCCCATCCCGAAGTGCTCGATCAACTCCTCTGGCTCTCCGGACTGACCAAACTCATCATGAACCCCCAAGAACTTAATTAGAGTTGGGTGTTCCTCAGCCAGAACCTCGGCCACTGCCGAGCCCATTCCGCCAGCCACTTGATGCTCCTCGACTGTAAGAATGGCTTTGGTTTCTCGGGCCAAAGAAATGATCGCCTCACGATCAATCGGCTTGATAGTTGAGAGGTTTAAGAGCTTCACGCTCACCCCTTCCTCCTCCAGACGCTTAGCTGCCATCAGAGCGTTGTACACCAACCCTCCGGTGGCAACGATACCGATCTCACACTCTCCTTCTGACTGAAAGAACACCTGCGCCTTCCCGATCTCAAACGGTGTGTCTTCTGTTGTTATAACAGGAGTCTTTTCCCGAGCCAGACGGAAGTAAACCGGAGTACCGGTATCTACCGATGCTTCAGTAGCTTTTTTTGCCTCAACTGCATCACATGGTGAGAGAACAACCATTCGAGGAATTACCCTCATAATGGCCATATCTTCCACTGCCTGATGAGTTCCTCCGTCAGGACCGACAGAAACTCCGGCATGGGAGCCAGCAATTTTTACCGGTTGATCATTATAACATACGGTAGTCCTGATTTGCTCCCAGTTTCTTCCAGGAGAAAACATAGCGTAGGAAGTAATGAACGGAATCTTTCCCATTGCCGCAACTCCCGCAGCGGTTGAAGCTAGATTTTGCTCCGCAACACCAATCTGGATAAAACGGCCCGGAAATTCATCAGCAAACAGGTTAGTCTTGGTTGAGCCGGTAAGATCGGCTGAGAGTGCCACCACTCTCTCATCCTTTTTCCCAACCTCCAAAAGACCTTCCCCATACCCTTCACGGATCGCCTTCTGCTCAACATCATCATTAAAGAGATGAGGG
>PXDM01000197.1 GCA_003565055.1 Paracoccaceae bacterium | reverse complement strand
TGCGGAAAGGACGAAAACCACTGTATGACGGATCAGGGTCGGCCGCTTATGCGGTTTTGATGTGGACGGTGTTGCAGGTGCGTCTGCGGCAGTTGTCATGTCAGGCCTCGTTTTGCAGGTTCGTCTGAAAGCTGTTAAATGCGCGCCATCTGCGCCATATGGCGACGCTCAGGAGCGTGATCCCTCCGATGGCAATGAAGGGCCGCATCGGGTCGAACCAAAGCATCAAGGCCTCTCCGCCAAAGAACAGCATGAGGATCTTGTTGCAGGTGGGGCAGGCGATGCCGAAAAAGCCCGCAGCTCCTCCTGCGCTGGCCCGCCGAAGGCCGCAGGCGTTTGGTAGTGCGACAAAGACGCCGATCAGAAGCGCAAGAAGCGCGAGCGCCGGGAGTTCCCACGCCCCGACAGGTGTCATCCGGACGAAGAACGGGTTGGCCCAGGCAGCGGAAACCGTTCCCAGCATGACAAAGGTCAGCATGGTTGCAATCCAGCCGCGCAGAAAGGGATGCAAGCCTTGCGGCGATGTGCGGACCGATCGATTATCGAACATGTCACTTCCTCATCGTGCGATATGGTCCAGGTGGACAGTTTCGTTGTCGAATACGATCCGGAAGCGCCATTGCCCGCCCATGGAAAAACGGCCTCTTCCTTTCCATGTGCCGTCTGCGTGACGCATCATCGGGACCGGAGAGCGCCCCATATTGTGGCCGGGCATGGTCATCGAGACATTCGGTTCGATCAGGGTTGAGTCGGTGCTCCCATCGTCACTGTGGAACTTCGCGCGGATCTCGAAGCCACTGTTCTCGGCATCTGCGATATCGATCATCAGTTCTCCGCCAGCGAGGTGGAATGTTGCAGGTGTTTCGGTGGCGGCGTTCGATGAGGCTGGGGATTGATTGTTCAGAAAGCCGAGGTAAAGCGCCCCACCGACGGCAAAAGCCAAAAGGAGGGTCGAGATCGCAGTGACAAGGAACCGTTTCTCCCGCATCGACTCAAATCACCACCACCTGAGTGCCGACGCGCACCAGTTCAAAGAGCTGCTCGACATGGTGATTGAACAGGCCAAAGCAACCGTTCGAGGCGCGGCGACCGATCTTGGCAGGATCGTCGATCCCGTGGATGCGGTAATATTGCCATGACAGGTTCAGCGCGCGGGTACCCAGCGGGTTGTCGGGCCCGGGGTGGACAATGGCAGGCAGCGTCGGATCCCGTTCACGCATGTTTGGGGTCGGGATCCAGGTCGGCTCCCGGCGTTTCAGCACGATTTCGGTACGCCCTCGGCGCGTGAACTCCTCGGTCATCGGGACCGAGCACGGATAGACCAGATAGGTATTCTCGTCCTCGGACCAGTAATGGACGGCGCGAGAGGCGCTGTCGCAGATAATGGCCCCATGTCGCAGGTTGTCGAAGTGATCGCGCCATTCGACAGTCCTGAAGGCCATCGTGTTTCGCCGCACATGTGCGACGGAGTCGGATTCGATCTCACCCACAAAGCTTTGGGCCAGAGCGGAGGTGGCGGGCAGCGAAGCAAGCCCCCCTCCTGCCAATGCAAGGATCTGGCGGCGATTGAGATTGGCGTTCGTCATGGTATTGCTCCTTTCCAAGTTTGTTATTTTGTTTCTGGATCAGGGTCTTCGTTTCGGGTTCATTCGATACCGTTCGCGCGTTGGAGCGCGCGGATATAGGCAATAATCGTGCTTACGTCGGCACGCGTGAGGCCTTCGATCGGAGGCATGTTGCCGAAACGCCAGTGATGGGCGCGGACCCCGTTGCGGACGGCAATCTGGAAGGCTTCGTCTGCGTGATGACCAGGCCGGTAGATCGGATGCACCAGCGGGGGTGCCATGCCGTCCTGGCCAGCGGCATTTGTTCCGTGGCACGCTACGCAATAGGCATTGAACGCGCGTTCGCCCATCGCCTCGGCGTCGGAAAAGTTATCCGGAACAGTGACATCCACCATTGGCGGTGGTGCAAGCCCGGCAGGCAGATCCGGCAAATCCGCGACGGAGAGCACGGTTTCGCCCTGATCGCTCCGGACGGACCAGAAGATGACGACCACTGCAGCGAAGATAAGCGTCAAGGTCAGGTGAAAGCGCGATGGCTTCATGAGTGTTTTCCTTGCTGGATAAGGTCCGGGCAGCGCACCAAGGGTGCGACACCCGGACCGCCGCGGCGCTTCAGGCCGAGACGACCAGTTCGGTCATCATGCCGGTGATCAGATGCGGCATGTGGTGGCAGTGCAGCATCCAGCGGGCCGCCTCGCCCGCATCGAAGGCGATGGTGACCATCGACATGGGCGGCACATGCACCGTGTCGCGCGCGGCGCCATTGATGCGCCGCGGCGGGCCGATATCCCGGCCGCCGATAGCGACCACCTGGAACACATGCCCATGCAGATGCATCGGATGCGCCATCATCGAGCGGTTGTGGAAACTCAGCTCCACCCGCTCGCCGCTGGTGGCGTGCAGGGGATCGTGCTCGCCCCAGACGCGGTCGTTGATTGTCCAGCGATAGGGCAACATGGTGCCGCCAAGCATGACATCGGCGCGCCGTGTCACTTCGCGCTCGGAGAGCGGCGCGGCCGTGCGCAGGCCGCCCTCCTGCGCCAGATCCCAGTCGAAGGCGGGGGCGGCTTCAGCGCCAAGGTCGGCCAACCGCTCGATCCGCGCGTTGGGGGTGGCCAGGATCACGCCGGTGCGCTCGCGCTCGCCCTCGCGCAGGGCAAGGATCGGAAAAGCGCCCTCGCCCGCGGGCAGGTCCAGTTCGATATCCAGTCGCTGGCCCATGGCAAAGCCGAAGCGATGCCCGTTGCGCGGTTCGATATCGTGCCCGTCCACGGCCACGAGCCGACCCTCGAGCGCGCCGGTGTCGATCCAGAACACAGTGGCGGCAGCGGCATTGATGATGCGCAGCTTCACCCGGCCGCCGCGCTCGATCCGCACCACCTCGGGGTCAGCAAGGGTGCGGTCATTGGCGAGATAGGCATCGAAATCGATGTCGTTGAGATCCATCTCCATCTCGTCCATGCCGCTCATCCCGGCCATGCCGCCGTGATCGCCATGATCACCGTGGCCGCCGTTGCCATGATGCATCCCGCCGTGAGCATTTCCGTGGTCCATCTGGCCGTTGCCGCCATGCCCATGCCCATGACCGCCATGGCCGCCATTGCCATGCGCGTGCTCGATATTCGCCATCAGCTCGTCGGGCGAGGCGAAGGAGAAATCCTGCAGGATCATCACCACTTCCTGCCGGTCGGCGGCGATATCGGCAGGTGAGCGGACGATCAGCGGCGCGGCCAGAAGCTGCATCTCCTGCACCGGGAAATGGCTGTGCATCCAGTGCGTGCCCGCCAGCGGCGCGAAATCATAGGCCCGCGTCTCGCCCGGGCGCAGCGCGGGCATTGGCGCGTCGGGCACGCCGTCCTGTTCGTTGGGCGGGATCTGACCGTGCCAATGGATGATGGTGTCCTGGTCCAGCGCATTCGTCAGCGCGA
>PXDM01000159.1 GCA_003565055.1 Paracoccaceae bacterium | reverse complement strand
GGCCATAGCCCAGAAGCTCGCTGTTCAGCAGCGGCTGCTCGGCGCCCAGCGTTGCGCTGGCGAACGGCATCCGAGTGTAGCCGCTCGCGGGCGGCGTGCCATATGTCGTCTCGAACGCCAGTGCCATCTGCGCCCGCGCGCCTTGCGCTCGTGCCATTTTGTCTCTCCTCGGATTATCGGAATGGGGTCAGGCCAATGGGTCGGCGGCGCTGTAGTGCAGGATCACCGGGATCACCGCCGCCTTCAGGCTGGCCGCTCCATCGATGGGTAGATCGACCGGGCGTGGCGCTTCTGCCTCGACCCAGTCGCAAAGACCGCCCAGCGTGCGCTCGGCGGAGATTGCAGCGCCGATGCTGGCGCAGAGCGCGGCGAAGGTCGTGTCGCGATCATTGCCCTGAACCACTGCCTCGATCTCGGCACGGTGCTGGTAGTGGTAACGCAGCGGTGAGAGGGTGACCTCTGGCTCCCCGGGTTCGCCGTCGCGCAGGATCAGGAGGCCCGCAGCAGGCACGCGCTCGGGCAGTACCTCGCCGCGCAGGGCGGTGGCAGGCAGTGTCGCAAGGCGCGCGAATAGCGCGGCGAGGATGGTTTCGCGGGGGGTGTTCATAATTCTTTTGCGTAGTTAGCTGCTTTTATCGCTCTTTATGAGAGCTACCCGAATTGCACTAAACTCCAAAGTCAAAGAGCCTCGAAGAATATCGCTCGTACAGGCAATTCAAGTCGGCCTGACACTGATCCCTTCGATGCAGCCAAGCTCTTTGGGTCGATAGAAATTCACTAGAACGCTTAGCAGTAGAGTTGTCGCGGAAGTAGAAATAAAGGCTAGACATCGCTTGATCCATCGCCCACAGATCAGGTGATGAGCAGATTGCGAACTCGGTTTGCGTGGACGAATTCGCACAATTGTAACTTGGTCCGGAAATACCAGTTGGCAAACCGTCTGTTCGAAGGTTCTTCTCTGCCTCGAGGCACCACCTTACTAAACCGAGTGCATCGAGTTCTGCCTGTGTTACGCTGACGTATTCACCAAGCAATGGAGCGAACACCTCTCCGCCAAAGATTTGATGGCCATGAGAAAGAACAGAACTTGCTTGCTCTCGCCAGAACTCCCCATTGATGCGGAACAGCATCGAGCAATTCTCAGCCATTGCTGAGTACTCTGACACTTGGCGCGTGATGCGACGGGGTGTTGGACGTTGGGCTCGAGTAAGAGCCCCATCCAAAGTCTGAACATAAACGTCGATGCTCAGCAGCTGCGCAATTTCGGGTGTAATCGGTAGAAGCTCTTCACTGGGACCGGCAAATGTGAAGTAGCGAATAGCATCAGCGCTAAGCCCAAGTTCATTCAGAAATGCGCCTATCTGAGCATTCCCCATTCCTGACTCGTAGGCTTCCATGCTTCCGTCCGCATCATTCCGCATTCGGTACGCAGCATGAACGCTAATGTCGGCAGACGGAGACATGTAGCGGCGTTCACCAGCCACCCACATGATTGCGCAAATGGAGTGGCAGCCTGAGCCATTCAGAACCAAGGTAGTATAGCCACGGATCGCTATTTCGGCTGCGATCGAAATCCCAGTTGTCACTGACCCGCCCGGCGACTCCAGAAATACAACTGCGCGTGGAGTATTTTCAGCGATTTCGAAAAAGCGACTGTCATCTCCGTCTTCGATGGGTCCACGAATGAGAATCCCTCTTTGATCCGGAACAAGTCCCAGGACAACCTCGATTTCTGCTGCCTTTAACTTGGCGGGTAGCAAAGTCAGGAAACATGCCAACAAAGTGGCCAAAACTCGATGGTTCATTGCAATGCTCTTCAAGCTAGCGTTCATTGTTCGCACGATGAATTTCTGCAAGAGGCTAACCCACTTGCATACGTAGCGGAAGGCTGGTTGCATCATGATGGCTCCATCGCTTCGGAGGATGTGCGCTCCAACCCATTTGGTAAGCATTATAGCCCTGCCTCACCCCAATTCGCCACGATCAACCCCGGCAAGGCATCTTGCGCGGCCCTCGCGTCCCGCGCCAAGTCTAGCCGCTTCGGTAGCTTGACCTGCGGCACCAGCAGGAAGATCAGCACGGTCGTCACGCCCCGTCCTGTTTTCGAGCGTGAGGCTACAGCGCGGCCGCGTGCGTTCAGCCGCCCCTCGGCAACCAGCAGGCTGGGGCCGGTGCGGCGATACACGAAGCGCAGGCGCAGGCCGGAGCGACGCTCCCACTCGCCGGGGGTGATGCGCCCGCCCCGCGAGGATTTGCCTGCAGCTGGCGTGGGAACTGTCAGCCAGAAGCCGGATTTCGAGCGGATCAGAGGTCCTGTGTCATGCGCGCCGACGATCACCGGGGCCTTGGACCAGACCAATGCCGCTGCGCTGAGGCTCGGCTTGCCCTTCGGAAACAGCTCCGACCTGATGGTACGCGCCAGACGCTGGCCCAGCCCGGCGCCGGTGATCTGCGCGCGCCAGGCGGACTTGAGGGTGTTGCCAGCCTCGCGCGTGGCAGTGGTGACTGCACGCTCGCCCGCCTTGATTTCGGCGGCCATCATGGCGAAGAGGTCCGGGGTGGTATCGAGCTTCAGTTTCATGCTGGCCTCAGATCGACGGTCCAGACCAACCGCTCGCGGTCACGGACGGGCTCTCCCTGGATGAGTAACGCTTCGCCGTCGATCTCGATGCGGTCGCCCGGGCGCGGGTTCGGCACTTCGGCCACGCGCAGATCCACACGCTTGGTCTCCGACCAGATGCGCGCGTAGCCGAAGTCGGTGGTCTCGTCCGCGCGGCGCGCCACAACCCTGACGAGGACGGGCGCACCGCCGTCGGCGGTATAGACGGCCTCGCGGGCGATGTTGCCGTCCGCGAACAACGCATCCAGCGCCGCAGCAAAGGCTATCATCAGGTCCGCCTTGCCGAGCGCAGCACCTGGGGCCGCGTGCAGATCGGCAGCGGGTTCGACTCGATCTCAAGCCGCACCCATTCATCACGGTCGCGATCGGGGATCATACGCGCATAAAGCGGCAGGCCCACGGTGTTGACCGTTTCAAACGTATCGGCGGGGGCGTAGTAAATCTCGAACAGCCCTTCGACGCCCTCGGGGTAAAAATACGCCTTGTCGGTCGGCACGCCGAAACCCAAGCCCCCGCGGTAGCGGCGGAAGGTGATGCCACCGAAGCTGACCTCTTCGCCCACGCGCCCGCGCAGATCGGCCGCCGCGGCAGTGTTGAGATAAGTCTCGCGCACCTCCTTGTGGGCCACCAGATCAGCAAAGAAGGCCGAGCCGCATTCGGCGCGCAGCTGAACCTGGCCAGCGGCGAGCCCGCCAAGGCTGTCCTCGACGCTCTCGATCATCGCCTGGCAGCGCTTGCGCAGCGCGCCGGACCCGGGCGTGGCATTGTCGAGGTCGAAATCCACCTCGGCCGCAGGTGTGATGTTGAACTCGCTGTAGTAGTCGATCACCGTGGCGCCGTCGCGCGGGTCCTTCACCACGCCCTGGATGCCGTTGAAGAG
>PXDM01000080.1 GCA_003565055.1 Paracoccaceae bacterium | reverse complement strand
GACCCATTATGCTTGCTCCTCGACCTGGCGAACCTTGATGGTCAGCTCTGAAAACGGCTTCATGATCTTGCCAAAGCGGCCCCGTGCACGCGGACGACCGCGCTTCATCACAAGGTTCTTGCCAACCCAGGCTTCCGCGACGACCAGATCGTCCACGTCAAGACCGTGGTTGTTTTCCGCATTCGCAATCGCCGATTGCAGACATTTCTTCACATCACCAGCGATCCGCTTCTTCGAGAAGGTCAGATCGGTCAGTGCCTTGTCGACCTTCTTGCCGCGGATCATCGCCGCAACAAGGTTGAGCTTCTGCGGCGAGGTGCGCAACATGCGCGACTTGGCCATGGCCTCGTTTTCGGCCACGCGGCGCGGATTTGTCTCTTTACCCATGGCTTACTTCCGTTTCGCTTTTTTATCGGCCGCATGCCCGTAATAGGTGCGGGTCGGCGAGTATTCACCGAATTTCTGGCCGATCATGTCCTCGGTCACATTGACAGGAATATGCTTCTTGCCGTTGTAGACGCCGAATGTAAGCCCCACGAACTGGGGCAGAATGGTCGACCGGCGTGACCAGATCTTGATGACTTCATTGCGACCCGATTCGCGAACCTTCTCCGCCTTTTTCAAGACGTAAGCATCGACGAAAGGGCCCTTCCAAACTGAACGTGCCATGGATTAGCGACCCTTCTTCTTCGCGTGACGCGACCGCAGGATGTATTTGTCGGTCTGCTTGTTCGAACGGGTCTTGCGCCCCTTCGTGTCCTTACCCCAGGGCGTGACCGGCGTACGGCCCCCGGAGGTCCGGCCCTCACCACCACCATGCGGGTGATCGATGGGGTTCATCGCCACACCACGCACCGAGGGGCGCTTGCCCTGATGCCGCGTGCGGCCAGCTTTACCGAAATTCTGGTTCGAGTTGTCGGGGTTCGACACAGCACCAACAGTCGCCATACATTCCTGACGCACCAGACGCAACTCGCCCGAGGACAGACGGATCTGGGCATAGCCCCCGTCACGACCAACGAACTGCGCATAGGTGCCGGCGGCACGCGCGATCTGCCCACCCTTGCCGGGCTTCATCTCGATATTATGGACGATCGTCCCGATGGGCATGCCCGAGAACGGCATCGCATTGCCGGGCTTCACGTCGGCCTTGGCCGAGGCCACAACCTTGTCACCCACAGCGAGACGCTGCGGCGCAAGGATATAAGCCTGCTCGCCGGTCTCATACTTGATCAGCGCGATGAAGGCGGTGCGGTTCGGGTCATATTCGATCCGTTCCACAACGGCAGGGACGTCAAGCTTGTTCCGCTTGAAATCCACGATGCGATAAAGACGTTTTGCGCCCCCACCAATGCGGCGTGCCGTGATGCGTCCGGTATTGTTCCGACCACCCGATTTGGTCAGACCCTGCGTGAGGGCCTTGACCGGGCGACCTTTCCAAAGCTCCGAACGGTCAATCAGCACCAACCCACGTTGGCCGGGCGTCGTCGGTTTATACGACTTGAGTGCCATGCTTTCTGTCTTCCGTCAGCTCTGGACCAGTTTGGTCCGGTTTCAGTCAATCGGCGCGAAGGATGCGCCAAATAACCAACGGCCCCGAGAGCGTCGGGGCCGCTGAGTCGTGGTGGCTATATCAAAGGCCCGTCGAGACGTCGATAGCATTTCCCTCTTCGAGGGTCACATATGCTTTCTTCACGTCGCGGCGTTTCCCGAGCATGCCCCGGAAGCGCTTTGCCTTGCCTTTGGTGATCAGGGTGTTGATCGCCTTGACCTTCACACCGAAGATCGCCTCGACCGCTTCCTTGATCTGCGGCTTGTTCGCATCAATCGCCACTTCAAAGACAACGGCATTGGCCTCAGAGGCCATGGTCGCTTTCTCGGTGATGATCGGCTTGCGGATCACGTCGTAATGTTGTGCAGATGCGCTCATGCCAGTCGAGCCTCCAATGCTTCAAGCCCGGCGCGCG
Organism: Paracoccaceae bacterium; assembly: GCA_003565055.1. Lineage (GTDB taxonomy): Bacteria > Pseudomonadota > Alphaproteobacteria > Rhodobacterales > Rhodobacteraceae > Roseinatronobacter. The sequence continues at coordinate 1,533 of PXDM01000080.1, read as the reverse complement.
TGATCACCAGCGTGTCACGGCGCAGGATGTCATACACATTGGCACCGATCGAGGGCAGCACATCCACGCCCTCCAGATTGCGCGCGGCACGGGCAAAATTCTCATTCACCTCGGCCCCGTCGATGATCAGCGCCTTTTTCCAGCCCAGTTCCTTGGCGGCTTTCGCCAGCACGGATGTCTTGGCTTCCGCCATATCGGTGGAATCAAGCACCACCAGCTTGCCGCTGCCCGCCTTGGCCGACAGAGCGAGCTTCAGACCCAGTGCGCGGACCTTCTTGGGCAGATCAAACGCATGGCTGCGCGGGGTCGGGCCCTTGTACACACCACCCTTGCGGAAGATCGGCGCATTGCGGTCACCGTGGCGTGCGCCACCGGTGCCCTTCTGGCGGTAGATCTTCTTGGTGGAGTAGCTGGTTTCCGAGCGGGTTTTGACCTTGTGGGTGCCAGCCTGGGCTTTCGCCCGCTGCCAGCGCACCACACGGTGCAGGATGTCGGCGCGCGGCTCGAGACCGAAGATGGCCTCGTTGAGCTCGACCTCACCGGCATTGCCTGCCTGCAGATTGACAACGTCGAGTTTCATCTCACTCGCCTTCCTTCTTCTCGGCTTCGATCGAAGCCTCGGCTTCTTTCAGCGCAGCTTCCTGCTCGGCAGCCTCGGCCTCCAGAGCGGCCTGACGGGCGGCTTCTTCCTCGGCAGCGGCGGCAGCGGCGGCTTCTTCAGCCGCCTTGCGGGCAGCGTCAGCGGCAGATTTCAGCGCAGCGGGCAGGATCGCGTTCTCGGGGAAGGGTTTCTTCACCGCATCTTTGATCGTGACCCAGCCCCCTTTCGAGCCCGGCACAGCGCCCTTGATCATGATCAGGCCACGGTCGCTGTCGGTCTTGACGACCTGCAGGTTCTGCGTCGTGACGCGGGCAGCGCCCATGTGACCGGCCATCTTCTTGCCTTTGAACACCTTGCCCGGATCCTGACACTGACCCGTCGAGCCGTGCGAACGGTGGCTGATCGACACACCATGGCTGGCCCGCAGACCACCGAAGTTGTGACGCTTCATCGCACCCGCGAAGCCCTTACCAATCGAAGTGCCCGCGATATCCACGAACTGACCTGCGAAATAATGGTCTGCCGTGATCTCCTCGCCAACCTCGATGAGGTTTTCGGGGCTCACGCGGAACTCGGCAAGCTTGCGCTTGGGCGCGACATTCGCCTTCGCGAAATGACCGCGCATCGGCGCTGCGACGCGCTTGGCCTTGGCCGTGCCTGCACCAAGCTGGACTGCGGTATAGCCGTCCCGGTCCGCCGTGCGCTGCGAGACGACCTGAAGGCCATCCAGTTGCAGCACGGTCACCGGAACTTGCCGACCGTCCTCAAGAAACAACCGGGTCATCCCCAGCTTTTTTGCAATTACTCCAGAGCGCATTGTCCTGGCTCCTTACCCTTTGATCTCGACATCCACCCCGGCCGCGAGGTCGAGCTTCATCAGCGCGTCCACGGTCTGCGGGGTCGGATCGACGATGTCGAGCAGGCGTTTATGG
>PXDM01000061.1 GCA_003565055.1 Paracoccaceae bacterium | reverse complement strand
GGCTTGCGGCCGGCATCCCCCGCCGATGGCCGGGCCGGCTTGGGCTTTCGCTTTGTCCCGGTCATGAAGGTCCACTCCCCTTTGCGGCAGCTTTTTCCCGATTGCCAACGCGCGAGGCCGGCGCGCCCCAGGCCGACCTGGGCGAGCCACAAATGTTGGCAATGGCCAGAGCCCGGAAAAGGGCAGCCTGCATGCCGCCCAGCGACGGCAGAGTAACATCCCGGGGCACAAATCGAAACCTGCCTGTTGACGCTCATGGACCACGCTCACCCCGCATCGATGCGCATTCAGGCATGTTCGGTGGTTCAGCGGTGGATCGGATGGCGGGGTGAACCCCGCCCTGCGCCGCTGCACCTGCTGCCGATGATCGAGCCCGAGCCGCCGGCGCCGGAGCCCCCCCCCTCGACGGGCGAGCGCCTCCCCGCCCCCTCCCGCCCCGGCACTGGGCTTGGCGAGGCGATCAGGGATCTGATCGGGGGGGTGTTGGGGAATTGAGGGGGGCGGGGGACGCGGTTCCCTGCTCGTCGAAACCGCTGTTTGCGTATTTCGTGCGGATGGCGTTGGAGGTAAGCAAGTTGGTGTGAGTGAGGGGGCAATGAATCCGGGCTGCTGTGTCCGGCCATGCGGACAATTAAAAGAATTTCAGCGCTAACTCTTCTAACATCATGTATCGGTATTGAGCTCTTCAAATCTAGAAGATGCAGCTTTTCCGGTCTCCACAATGGCGCGACATGCAGATTTCATGTGCCTCTCAACATCCTTGCTTGTAATTGTCAATCGTTCACCAAGTGGCAAATTTTCTCCTGTTTTGGTCAAATACTCTGAATCTATAATCCCTCTTTTATGGATAAACAGGTGTCGGCGCTGGTTCAAAATCCACAAATCACCTGCCAGAGCATCTGATAAAGTTGGGGAGTTAAATACTGACTTCGCAATTGCACGCAATGCCGCGAGGCTGTCTAGTCGTCGTGCCCCCAAAATTATCTCACCCATCTTGTCAGATAGATCGAACCCTGTATCACTAAGAGTCTTGATGTCAATTGTCTGTTTGGGGTTGAAGTCTTTAAGGCTTGGGTTGTTGATTAAATCAATGGCGTCGGCTGGGAACTTATTCAGCCAAAGAACGAAGAAAGATCTAAAAAAGGTTTCGAGTATTGACCAAGTAGAGATCGTTGTTTGTATCAGAAGTTCTTGAAGAGCTTCCTTTGTTTTGGCGGATTCAATTCTTTCGCTGAGTTCGGCGATGACTTGGTTTCTTACGAAGGTCTCTCCCTCTTTACTGCCGAGGAACGCCTCCATTCTTTTTTTCGATCTTTCAAGTATTGCAGGAGGGGAGGTGTCGATTGGCTTCTCTTCGGGCAAAGGTCTCTTGAGTGCTAGGATATTCTCTGCAGCGTGGAAGCGATCAAATTTACGCTGGAGTGTGTGGTCATTTACAAGCTGGAAAGGTAGGCTCGCTGCGGCGATAATTCCAGAGAGCGCTGAAGTGGCTGCCGAAAAAGGTTCGTTCAGTTCAAACTCCGAATTTGAGTATGGAGTCAATGGGGCTAGGACTTCCTCCTCTGAAATAATGAGTACATGAACCATTACTTTATTTGCAAGTTCAATAATTCTATTAAGATTATCAGAGTCTTGTGTCATGTGTATGTCTGGGTTGCGTGCATAGCTAATAGCGGTGCATCAGGCGAAAGGGTCATCCGCAGTCCAATTCAAGTTGTTTCGGATTACGATAATTCCCGCCCGTGCGCCAGCACGGGCAGCGCCCGACCCGCCCCCGTCACGCTGAAGGCGTGCCTGCGGCACGACGGGCGGGCGCTTCTCGCCCACCCCTCGGGTCGGGCGCCGCCCGTGCCTCCCGAGACGGTGGGTTGTATTTCCGTTTTCTCGCGCGGTGGGTCGCATGACGACAGCTTAGCAACTCAATGCCCTGCTGTCATGCGCGCTCACCCATCCATCTTCAACGCATTGATGAACGCTTGCTGCGGGATTTCGACCTTGCCAAACTGGCGCATCTTCTTCTTGCCGGCCTTTTGCTTCTCCAGCAGCTTTTTCTTGCGCGTCACATCCCCGCCATAGCATTTCGCCGTCACATCCTTGCGCAGCGCCGCCAGTGTCTCGCGCGCGATTACCCGGCCGCCGATCGCCGCCTGGATGGGGATCTTGAACATGTGCCGCGGGATCAGCTCCTTGAGCTTTTCGCACATCGCCCGGCCGCGCAGCTCGGCGCGGTCACGATGCACCATCATCGACAGCGCATCCACCGGCTCCTCATTCACCAGCACCGTCATCTTGACCAGATGATCCTGCCGGTAGCCGGTGATCGCGTAATCGAACGACGCATAGCCCTTGGTGACCGATTTCAGCCTGTCATAGAAATCGAACACCACCTCGTTGAGCGGCAGATCATAGACCACCAGCGGCCGGTTGCCGGCATAGGTGAGTTCCTCCTGAATCCCGCGCCGCTCCTGGCAGAGCTTCAGCACATCGCCCAGGAATTCATCCGGCACCATGATCGTGGCCTTGATGCGCGGCTCCTCGATATGATCGACATGGGTCAGATCGGGCATGTCGGCGGGGTTGTGCAGCTCGATCATCGAGCCGTCGCGCATATAGACGTGATAGACCACCGAGGGCGCGGTGGTGATCAGCTCAAGGTCGTATTCGCGCTCCAGCCGGTCGCGCACCACTTCCAGATGCAACAGCCCCAGAAAGCCGCAGCGAAAGCCGAAACCCAGCGCCGCCGAGGTTTCCATCTCATAGGTGAAGCTGGCATCGTTCAGCGCCAGTTTCTCGATGGCGGTGCGCAGATCGTCGAAATCATTGGCATCGACGGGGAACAACCCGCAAAACACCACCGGCTGCGCCGGCTTGAAGCCGGGCAGGGGGGCGGCACAGGGTTTCTTCTCATGCGTGATGGTGTCGCCAACGCGGGTGTCGCGCACCTGCTTGATCGAGGCGGTGAAGACCCCGATCTCGCCCGGCCCCAGCTCGCTGATATCGACCATGGCGGGTTTCAGCACCGCCAGCCTGTCAACGCCATAGGTGGCGCCGGTCTGCATCATCTTGATCTTGTCGCCCTTGCGGATCACCCCGTCCATGACCCGGATCAGCACCACCACGCCCAGATAGGGGTCATACCAGCTATCGACCAGCATCGCCTTGAGCGGCGCGTCGCGCGTGCCCTTTGGCGGGGGCAGGCGCGTGACCAGCGCTTCCAGCACGTCGGGGATGCCAAGGCCGGATTTGGCCGAGATGGCGATCGCATCCGAGGCATCAAGCCCGATCACATCCTCGATCTGTTCCTTCACCCGCTCGGGTTCGGCCGCCGGCAGGTCGATCTTGTTGAGCACCGGCACGATCTCGTGATCGGCATCGATGGCCTGATAGACATTGGCCAGGGTCTGCGCCTCGACCCCTTGCGACGCATCCACCACCAGCAGCGAGCCCTCGACCGCGCGCATGGAGCGCGAGACCTCGTAGGCGAAGTCCACATGGCCCGGCGTG
>PXDM01000055.1 GCA_003565055.1 Paracoccaceae bacterium | reverse complement strand
GAAACCATCCAGTCGGGCAAGATCGAGTTCGACCGCTGCATTGCGACGCCGGACATGATGCCCATCGTGGGCCGTCTGGGCAAGATCCTCGGCCCGCGCAACCTGATGCCGAACCCCAAAGTGGGCACAGTGACGATGGATGTGACCGAGGCTGTGAACAGCGCCAAGGGTGGTCAGGTCCAGTTCAAGGTCGAAAAGGCCGGGATCATTCATGCGGGTATCGGCAAAGTGTCCTTTGACGAAGCGAAACTGGCTGAAAACCTGCGCGCTTTTGTCGATGCGGTTGCGAAGTCCAAGCCTTCGGGCGCGAAGGGCGCGTATCTGAAAAAGGTCTCGGTCAGCTCCTCGATGGGGCCGGGCGTGTCTGTGGATGTCGCGAGCGCCACTCAGGGCTGAGCCTTCTGATACGGCAAACGAAGGGCGGTCCGGTCGGGCCGCCCTTTGGCTTTCAGGGTGATGGACTTTCGTCTTGCCTGCCGTAATGTGCCGGATGGTTGCGGGCCGGGTGGCCCCCAATCTCCACGTGCCATTCCAGCGCAGTTTGTCGCTGCGCCGGAATATGGGGTCTGTAAATAGAGCTTGGGCCGCGCGTGGCGGTAGGCAGCGCGCATATCTCGACGCACAACCCTTGCCAAAACCGGAGGCCTACGCTTCAAGAGCGCAGGCCGCAGCGGTGCGGTTTCGAAATCAGTCGCGCTGCGCGCCGATCATGTCCTGCAACACATCAGCATCGACATAGCCGCGGATCATCTCATCTTCGAGAACGAAAGTCGGTGTGCCGCTGATCTGCAGACGTTGCGCCAGCGCGTAGTTGGACGCGATGACCTCCGAGACCTGATCGCTGTCCATCGCTTCAGCAACGGTTTCCATCTCCAGCCCGACATCACGCGCCAATGTGTCGAGATAGTCCAGCGTCACGGCCTCCTCATGGCGCATCAACTGGTCGTAAACTGTGGCGTAGACTTCATCTCCGCCAAGCTGAAGCGCGGCGATTGCAAAGCGTGATGAGAGTTCGGATTCGGGCCCGAGAATCGGGAATTCCTTGACGATCAGGCGTAGCCCGTCATCGCCTTCCAGAATGGCTTCCAATTCGTCATGGGCGCGTTTGCAAAAGCCGCAGCGATAGTCGATGAACGCCACCAGCGACACATCGCCCTCGGGATTGCCGCCGACCCAGGAATTGGGGTTGTGAAAGAGCGCATCGGCATTCGCGTCCAGCACTGCGCGGTCCATATCGGCCTGCGCTTCGGCATTGCGCGATTCGAAGGCGGCGACGGCCTCGAAAATGACTTCGGGGTTTTGCAGAAGGTAGCTGCGAACCTGCGCCCCGAATTCGTCATCGACATCGACGGTCTGACCTTGCGGCGTGGCACCAAGCTGCGCCAGCGCATCGCTCTCGGCGGGCGCTGATGCCTCCGCGCGCTCTGCTGCAGGTGCAGGGTCCGGGCTGCTGTTCCCGCCAGAGGAGGTGAGCACCAGTAGCCCCAGCGCGGATGCCGCAAGGCACGTGCCGACAAGGGCTGAATCGGACAAGGGTAGGGACATCGGGCAGCTCCTGCATTTCGGGGCGCGCCACCTTATGCCATGCGATGAAGGCAGCGTCATTCTGGTTGGTCTGACTTAAATCGCGCGCCGCGCCGAGAATCAAGTCTCTGGCATGGCTCTTGCGCTCGCTTTCGCGAATGTGAGCGTTTTTTTCCGCCCACTCTTCCAGAATTGCGGTTTCCGACGCATCGGGGGCGATGTAGTCTTTGTCTGGCAAAATGATAATCGAGGCGAATGTGATCGAGCGCAGGAAGACTGGCCGGGCGTGGCATGGGTTTTTCGCCCTCTTGGTGCTTTGGATGATCCCCTCCATGGCTTGGGCACAGGCCGGGTTCGGGGTGCAGGCCCGCCTGACGCAAGACGCAGTCACGGTGCGCCAGCAGAGCGACGGGCTCTTGCTGCAACTCGCGCTGACCCAGCCTGTGCCTTACCGTGTGCGTATCCTGCCAGAGCCCCCGCGTCTTGTGCTTGACCTCAACACTGTTGACTGGGGCGATGCGCGCGCGCTTGCAGCATTGGGCGAGCTTGCAGATGTGCAGGCCGTCCGGCACGGGATCCTGCCGGACGGTTGGGCGCGGATGGTGCTTGAGTTGGGGCGTCCCTATGTGCTGGAGACCTCGGAACAGATTGTCGATGCGGAAAGCGGGTCCGGGCGCATCCGGCTTGACCTGCGCAGGGCATCGCCGGAGGAGTTCGGGCGGCTCGCGCAGGATGAAGCGGTTTTCGCCGCGCGTAATGGGGCGGGCCTGCTGCATCCCGAGAGCCCGGCGGAAACGCCTGCTCTGCCCAGGGCTGCGCGCAAACCCGTCGTGATGCTCGATCCCGGCCATGGCGGCCGCGACCCCGGTGCCGAACGCGACGGTGTGCGCGAAGCCGATATCGTGCTGCGGTTTTCGCGGCAGTTGCGTGAAGTGTTGTTGCGGCGTGGCACGTTTGATGTGGCGATGACGCGCGACGCTGATGAGTTTGTCTCGCTCGACGGGCGCGTGCGCGCGGCGCGTGCCGCCGGGGCGGATGTCTTCCTGTCCATTCATGCCGATGCGCTGCCCGAAGGTCTGGCCTCTGGGGCGGTGTTCTATCTGCTGGGGGACGAGGCCAGCGACGCCTCCGCCGCCTATCTCGCCGAGCGTCACGACCGCGCTGACATGCTGTCGGGCGTCGATCTGACGCGCAACACCGATGACATTGCGCGGGTGCTGATGTCGGTCGCCTGGCAGGACACGGCACCGCGTGCGCGCGGGCTGGCAGAGTCGCTTGTCGAAGGGGTGCAGGCGTCAGGGTTACGGTTGCATCGCCGCCCGATCCAGTCCGGGGCGTTCACTGTGTTGCGCGCGGTCGATATGCCATCAGTGCTGATCGAACTTGGTTTCATGTCAAGCCCGCGTGATCTGGCCAATCTGCGCGATGCGGATTGGGGCGCGCGCATGGCGGAAGCGCTGGCTGATGCGCTCGAATTGTGGCACGCCGAAGATCTGCATCACAACGCGCGCAGGCGGCAGTGATGCCGTCACGTAACAGTGAGAGGCATGTCGGGGTATTTTGACCTGCGGCATATTAACGATTATATAAATCGCTTGAGATAGGGGTAGCCAGTGCTGCGAGCGATTCTTTCATTTTTCGGCGGGATTTTCAGTTTCGTCATCACCGCAAGCGTGTTTCTCGCGCTGGCCATTGGCGGGGGGTTCTGGTTCTACAGCCAGGACCTGCCCAGCCATGAGCAATTGGCGAGCTACGCGCCGCCAACGATCAGCCGTATCTATTCGGGCGAAGGCCATCTGATCGACGAATTTGCGACCGAACGTCGTCTTTTCACCCCGATTGACGATATTCCCGAGCAGCTGAAGGACGCCTTCATCGCAGCCGAGGACCGGAATTTCTGGGTTCATTCCGGCTTTGACAGTCGTGCCATCGCCGTTGCGGCCTATGAGGCCGTGGAGTCGCGCGGCGAGAATATTCGCGGCGCCTCGACAATCACACAGCAGGTGATGAAAAACTTTCTGTTGTCCGGGGATCGCACGGGCGAACGCAAGATCCGCGAGCTGATCCTGGCCAGTCGGGTCGAGCAGACTCTGAGCAAGGAGCAGATCCTTGAGCTCTATCTCAATGAGATTTTTCTGGGTCAGAACTCTTACGGCGTGACGGCGGCGGCACAGACCTATTTCAACAAGACGCTGGATGAGCTGGACCTGCACGAAGCCGCGTTTCTCGCGGCCCTGCCGCAAGCCCCGTCGAGCTACCATCCGGTGCGCAACCGCGAGCGCGTCACAGCGCGGCGCAATTATGTGCTGGGCGAAATGCTGCGCAACGGCTTCATCACGCGCGCCGAACATGATGCAGCTCGCGCACAGCCCTTGCGGACCGTGCAATCCGGTGATTTTCCCAATCCGCGTTCTGCGATGCCGCCGCGCGACTATTTCACGGATGAGGTGCGACGGCAGCTTTCGGGCAGTTTTGGCGAGGATGAGTTCTTCGCAGGCGGCTTGTCGATCCGTGCAACGATTGATCCTGATATGCAGGTTCACGCAGCCCATGCGCTCCAGCGGGCATTGGAACGCTACGACCGCGGGCTCGGACGCCTGCGAACGACAGGCGAGACTATTGATCCTGAACTGCTCGGTGACGAGCAGGCCTGGCGCGCGGCTCTCGGCGGTCTGGAGCTTGCGCGCGATGTGACGCTCGGCAATCGCTGGTATCCGGCGGTCGTGCTCGCCGTTACGGCCAATCGCGCGGAGCTTGGAATCGAAGGCGTACGCAGCGATTACCATGCCCCGCATGTGGTGGATCGGCCCGATATCAATTGGGCGCGCGGATCGCTCTCGGACAATCTGAATGTCGGCGATGTGGTCTATGTGCGTCGTGTGACCTCTGACAGCGATGGCAGCCATATCCGCTGGTCGCTGCGCCAGATCCCCGAGGTGCAGGGTGGCTTCATGGCGATGGATGTCAATACAGGCCGCGTGATTGCCATGCAGGGCGGCTTTTCCTATCAGCATTCGGTCTTCAATCGGGCCACTCAGGCGCAACGCCAGCCGGGTTCGGCCTTCAAGCCCTTCGTCTATGCAGCCGCGCTCGACAGCGGGTTCACGCCCGCAACGATCGTCGTCGATGGTCCGATCGAGGTGAACACGTCGCAAGGGGTCTGGCGTCCGACCAACTATTCCGGCCAATTTTACGGCCCGACGCCCGTGCGGCGCGGGATCGAGCTGTCGCGCAATCTGATGACCGTAAGGCTGGCGCAGGAAATCGGCATGGATGTCGTGGGCGGCTATGCGGAACGTTTCGGTGTCTATGACCGCGCGCAGAGCAATCTCGCGGCGTCACTCGGATCGCAGGAAACCACGCTGTTCCGGATGGTCGCGGCCTATGCGATGTTTGCCAATGGCGGCGAGCGTGTGGAGCCGACACTGGTTGACCGCGTTCAGAACCGTTGGGGCGAGACCATCTACCGCCACGACCAGCGCAACTGTGTCGATTGCGACGAGCGCGCCCTGCCATCTGGTCGTGTGCCCTGGATCACACATCGCCGCGCGCGGGTGATGGATGCGGTCACGGCCTATCAGCTGACCTCGATGATGCAGGGGGTGGTCGACAGTGGTACGGCAGCGCGCACGGTCAATTTGTCTGTCCCTGCGGCTGGCAAGACCGGCACCACGAATGACGCGCGCGACGTCTGGTTCGTGGGGTATACCTCGAACATCGTCGCAGGGTGCTATATCGGACATGACCAGCCCCGCCCGCTGGGGCGCGGGGCGTCCGGCGGCGGGATGTGCGGTCCTGTTTTCAACGATTTCATGCGCGAAGCCGTGCGGGAATATGGCGGCGGTCGGTTTCGTGTGCCGGACGGTGGATATTTCCTGAAGATCGACCGCAACACCGGCGCGCGGCTCGCTGACAATGCGTCGGGTCCGAATGTCGTCTCAGAATTCTTCCGCGAAGGTGTCGAGCCGACCTTCGGCCTGGCGGCTGTGATCGACGGCGGGGCAAGCCTCGGGTCCGAATTGCCGCTCTTCTCGCCGGGCGACAACTATCAGCCGCTCAACCGCCCCGATGCCGGGCGCGGCAGCGTGTCGCGCAGCCCGGCAAGTATCGGCACGATTTCATCGGGCGGATTGTATTGATCCTGCCCGCGCCGCTTGCCCCGCGCGACAGGGCGCGCTAAGCACGCGGCGAGCATCCCCTCCAGCCAAGAGTAAGAGACTATGCGCGCCGAAACGCAAAGCCAGATAGAGGCCATCCGCAAATCGTTGACCCTTCTGGGTCAGCGCATGGAGATCGAGACGGCGGCGCACCGGCTGGAAGAATTCGATGCGATGTCGGAAGATCCCGACCTGTGGAACGATCCGGCCCGCGCGCAGGCACTGATGCGCGACCGACGGTTGCTGTCGGACGCGATGGAGACCCATCGCAGCCTGTCACAAGAGCTCGAAGACCAGATCGGAATGATTGAGCTGGGCGAGGCCGAGGGCGAAGCCGATGTGGTGACCGAGGCCGAGGCTGAAATCGCGCGTCTGGCGAAAGTTGCCGCCGAGAAGGAACTGGAGGCGCTCTTGAATGGCGAGGCCGACAGCAACGACACCTTCCTGGAGATCAATGCTGGCGCAGGCGGCACGGAAAGCTGCGACTGGGCGTCGATGCTGGCGCGGATGTATGTCCGCTGGGCCGAAAAGCGCGGCTACACAGTCGAATTGATGTCAGAGAGCCCCGGTGAAGAGGCAGGGATCCGTTCGGTCGCCTACAAGATCAGCGGGCATAATGCCTATGGCTGGCTTAAATCCGAATCCGGTGTGCACCGGCTGGTGCGCATTTCGCCCTATGACAGTTCGGCGCGGCGGCATACTTCGTTCAGCTCGGTCTGGGTTTATCCGGTGGTCGATGAGAATATCGAGATCGACATCAATCCGTCGGATATCCGCATCGACACCTACCGCTCGTCCGGGGCAGGGGGGCAGCATGTCAACACGACCGACTCGGCAGTGCGGATCACCCATGTGCCCACCGGGATTGTGACCACTTCGAGCCAGAAATCCCAGCATCAGAACCGCGAGATTGCGATGAACGCACTGAAATCGCGGCTTTATGAGTTGGAGTTGCGCAAGCGCACTGAAGCGATCGAGGCTGCGCATGACGCCAAGGGCGATGCGGGATGGGGCAACCAGATCCGATCCTATGTGTTGCATCCCTATCAGATGGTCAAAGATTTGCGCACGAGTTTCGAGACCTCCGACACGCAAGGCGTTCTTGATGGCGCGCTGGACGGGCTGATGGCGGCAACGCTGGCGATGGATGTGGCGGGGAAATCGCGTGCCGAGGCGACAGCGGGCAACTGATCCGCGCCGCATATTTTGTATCCGCGTCACCCGTTTTTGTTTTGAGTTTTTTCAGGCCGCCCTTACCTTCGCGAGCAGTGTATCACGAGGAGGTTGCCATATGTCGGATATGTCCGTCGAAGCCGCGCCCGCGATCCCGCAGGCGCAGAAGTTGCAGAAATCTGATCTTCATGCAGCCCTCAAGGCAGGCTTGGAGGATTTCAAGGCCGCGCCCGCCTTTGGTCTTTTTTTCGCACTGGTCTATGTTCTGGGCGGGCTCGGGCTTTGGTTCGGGATTGGGGCCGCCGGCCAGCCGGTCTGGTTCATCCCCATTGCTGCGGGCTTTCCGCTTTTTGCCCCATTTGCAGCCGTCGGGCTCTATGAGGTCAGCCGCCGCCGCGAAGCAGGCGAAGCGCTGTATTGGGCGCCGATCCTCGGCGCGTTGCGTGGCAAGGGTGATGGCCAGCTCGCCCTCGTCGCGGTCGGGGTGTTGTTGATTTTCGGGTTCTGGATCATCCTTGCGCGCGGGATTTTCGCGATATTCATGGCGCGCAGTGGTGTGGGATTTGAAAGCATTGGGTTGCTTTTCAGCGTCTCGGGCGTGAGCATGCTGCTCGTCGGAACGCTTGTTGGTGCGATTGTGGCCCTCGTGCTCTTCTCGATCACGGTGATGAGCCTGCCGATGCTGGTCGAGCGCGAGGTGGATTTCGTCACGGCCATGATCACGAGCGTTCAGGTCGTGCGCGACAATGCAGAGGTGATGCTGATCTGGGCTGCGATGATCGCGGGCCTGCTGATCGCTGCAATGATTCCGGCCTTTCTGGGGCTGTTCGTTGTGCTCCCGGTGCTTGGCCATGCGACATGGCATCTCTATCGCAGCGCATTGCCACGCTGACGTGATGCGCGCAGCGCGGCAATGCGCTGCGCGCGAAAACGGGGTTGCGCGACATGACGTCGCAGCCTTATGGTTGTGCCTACATCATCGGGGAGCGCGCCATGAGCGATCAAGACATTCCTGCGACGCAAGCAGCGGCGTTCGTCCCGCCGGAGCCGCGCACGATCACGGTCGGCGATCTGCGCCGTGTGCTTACTCTCGGCCTTGCCGATTTCAAACGCGCGCCGGTCTTCGGCTTGGCGTTTTCGCTGGTCTATGTGCTCGGTGGGCTCGTGTTATACTCGGTTTTCCTGGCATCAGGGCAAAGCTGGTGGTTCATCCCGATTGCCGTCGGCTTCCCGCTTTTCGCGCCTTTCGCGGCGACAGGGCTTTATGAGGTCAGCCGCCGGCTCGAGCAGGGGGCCGGGCTGAACTGGCAGGCGGTGGCGGGATGCGTGCTTGCGCAAAAAGACCGGCAGGTTCCCTCCATGGCGATGGTGATCATGCTCGCCTTCATGTTCTGGGTTTTTGTCGCGCACACGATTTTCGCGCTGTTTTTCGGCTTGCGCCCGATCGAGAGCTCGATGCTGGACATGCTCCTGACCGGACCCGGACTGATGATGCTGCTGGTCGGCGGCGTGATCGGTGGGGCGATGGCGGCAGTGATGTTCGCACTGACGGTGATCTCCTTGCCATTGCTGCTGGATAAGGAAATTGACTTCATCACAGCGATGATCACGTCGTTCAAGGTCGTGTTGCATAACCCTGTGGTCATGATGCTGTGGGCCGCCGCGATCGCGCTCTTGTTGTTCATCGGCATGATTCCGGGCTTTCTGGGGCTTTTTGTCGTGCTGCCAGTGCTGGGCCACGCGACATGGCACCTCTACCGTGCTGTGTTGAATGACTGATCTGTGATTGATCTGGTGCCGAGAAACGGAGCCTGATTAACTCCATCTTCACAACTCGAACTGCGAATCACCCAGGTCGTGGTGGTCCGAGCTATAGCTATGTCATCGGCGCAGCGCCACAGTGGCACGAGATATAATGCGCGAATAGACGCCGCATTGTCTCTGTTGCGATAACAGTATGGCGAGTTAATAAGGGTAAATCACCGCAGCGCCTTGTTTTTGCCCAATTCGACGGGCAATACTCTGTAAAGTGCTACAAGAAGTCTGTGTCGATGTGAACTGTTGATCGGTCTCTCGTTGAAGATCAAGCGAGGTCACGGCGTCCGGTTCAGAATCGTATCTATTGGAAGGTGTTTGTGATGCCAGAGGTTACAATCAATGACCTGATTCTCACGCGCGGCAGTGGGATTACGTCAGATACCCCGACCGGCACGTCATTTTCATTCGATGATGACCCTGATGCGACAACGCTGGTAGGGGTGCGGAACGGTGTCACCTTCGAGACGCCGGATGATGCATTTGGTGACATCATCCCGCTTGGTTCGACCACGGTCATCGACGGTGAAACATTCACGCTGGTTGGCGTGCATGAGTTCTGGGGCACCTATACCAAGATAGATCCCGACACGGGCGAGACTTTCACCCAGCAGGGGCAGACGGTCGCGTTGACGCTGAATGATGCAGATGGCAACGAGGTGAATTACGTCTCACCATCGGATGTCTTCAATGTCACCGATCCTTGGCGCGCGGGCGATATTGTCAATATCGAAATCTTCTCGACGCCCTTCGATTCCGGGCAGATCACGCTGACGCCGGGCTCTGATGACAACAAGCTCAGCTTCGACAAGGATGTCAGCATTCCCTGTTTCGTTGCGGGCACGATGATTGATACGGCCTCCGGGCGCAAACCTGTCGAAGACCTGCAGCCTGGTGATCTGGTGCTGACGCGCGATCATGGCTACATGCCCATCGTATGGACAGGGCAGCGCGAACTGCAGGCGCAGGAACTGACGGCTCAGCCGGAATACTGCTCTGTGTTGTTGCGTGCCGGTGCGCTCGGTGCAAATTTGCCGGAATGCGATACTTATGTGTCGCCTGCCCACCGTGTCCTGATTTGCGGCCCCCAGGCCGAGTTGCTCTTTGGCGAAAAGGAAGTGCTCGTCCCGGCGGTTCATCTTGTGGGCTTGCCGGGGGTGGAACGTGCGACGCGCCCGGTGACCTATGTGCATATCATGTTTGAGACCCATCAGATTGTGTTGGGCGACGGGATGTGGAGTGAGAGTTTTCAGCCTGCAGAACATTCGCTCGACGGTCTCGGAAGCGCGCAGCGCGAGGAAATCTTCGCACTCTTTCCGGAACTGTCAAAGGCGGCAGGACAACATTCCTATGTTGCGGCGCGCATGACTTTGAAGGCGCATGAAGCACGGATGCTCTTCGCAGCCTGAACCCGAGAACAACGCAGCAGACTCTGCGCCCTGCGATCTCGCGGGGCGCTCTTCGTTTTGCGACCCTCTGAGAAGATGCCTGACGCGACTGCGCGCTGCGCACGGACCGATGTATCGCGCGTGTGCCATTCCTCAATCGAAATTCACTTTATGCGCAGAGCACTCTAGGGCTGGACACTCTGCGGTGTGCAGGGCAATCTGAGCGCAAAGAGGGAGTGTCTTATGTCCGCAGTCAAGCGTCGTAGTGTTTTTGTCACGCTTTTCGGGGTCGTTGGAGTCGCATGGTTTGGTCTGCATGCGTTTGAGTATGTCCATGCGCGCTATGATGGGCTCAATGCGATGATCCCTCTTATGCCACCGTTTGGCTTGGCCGAACTGTTCGGGACAATGCCACATTGGGCCAGCATCGCTTTGACGATCACCATCTGGCTCGGGCTTCTGGGGTCGTTTCTGCTGCTGCTTGGGGACCGTGCCGCGGTGATCGTGCTGTCTTTGACACTGATCACAGGGCTTGTGACCGGCATCTGGGGCGCGCTTGCCTTTGTTCAGGGCGCGGGCAGTTTTGGCATGATTGATCCGTTGTTTTTTGGTTTGAGCCAAGTCTGTGTCGCGGCCGGACTCTGGCTCTATGCGCGAACGGCAAAGCGCTACAATACGCTCTGAGGCCCTGTACCGTCAGAGCGGTCGCATCACCGTCGCGTTCGTGATGCATGTTTCTTCGTGGTAACGCCATGAAGTACCCCCCAAGTTCCAATGGAGTGATGCGATGACATTGCACGCGAATCTGTCTGCGGCCATAGGCAACACGCCCCTTATCCGGCTGAACAAGGCGAGCGAAGCGACGGGCTGCGAGATCCTCGGCAAGGCAGAGTTTCTCAATCCGGGGCAATCCGTCAAGGATCGTGCTGCTTTGTTCATCATCCGTGACGCAGTTGCGCGCGGTGCGCTTGAACCCGGCGGCACGATTGTTGAAGGGACGGCGGGCAATACCGGGATCGGGCTTGCGCTGGTCGGTGCGTCGCTGGGATTCCGCACAGTGATCGTGATCCCGAAGACCCAGAGCCAGGAGAAGAAGGACATGCTGCGCCTGGCCGGGGCCGAACTGGTCGAGGTTCCGGCGGCCCCTTACCGCAACCCGAATAACTACGTGCGCTATTCGGGCCGTCTGGCGGCAGAACTTGCGCGCACTGAGTCCAAGGGTGCGATCTGGGCCAATCAGTTCGACAATATCGCTAATCGTCAGGCGCATATCGAGACCACCGCGCCCGAGATCTGGGAACAGACCGGCGGCAAGGTGGACGGGTTCATCTGCGCTGTCGGGTCAGGCGGAACACTGGCCGGGGTCGCGCAGGTGCTTCAACCGAAGGGCGTGAAAATAGGGCTCGCTGATCCAATGGGGGCGGCGCTCTACAGTTTCTATACCAGCGGCGCGTTCAAATCCGAGGGGAACTCGATCACCGAAGGCATCGGGCAGGGGCGTATCACGGCAAATCTGGAAGGGTTTACGCCCGATTTCTGCGCCCAGATCCCGGATGCAGAGGCTCTGCCGATTGTCTTCGATCTGCTCGCGGAAGAAGGGCTGTGCTTGGGCGGATCGTCGGGCATCAATGTTGCGGGCGCGATCCGCATGGCCCGCGAGATGGGGCCGGGTCATACAATCGTGACCATTCTTTGCGATTACGGAACGCGCTATCAATCCAAGCTCTTCAACCCGGAATTCCTGCGCTCCAACGCGCTGCCGGTGCCGGACTGGCTGGACCGCGAGGCCCGCGACCTGCCGGATGTGTTCAATAACGACCAAGAGAACTGATGTTGATGTTCCGTCGAATTGCAATGGCGCTGTTCTGCGCCTGCATGATTGTGGCGACCCCTTTCGCCGCACAGGCTGACGATCAGCCTGCATCGAGCAGCGCGCCGGATTATGAAGCCTGGCGCAGCTTTGCTCAGAATGCAGAAGCCCGGCTTGATGAGCCCGGTGTGTCCAGTGAGAACCTGGCCAGTTTGCGTGCAGAACTGGTCACATTCCGATCGCGATTCCTCGCCGCTCAGGACGCCAATCAGACCCGCATTGCCAGCGTGCGCGACCAGATCGGAGCGCTCGGCCCCCCGCCGGAAGAGGGCGAGGCCGAAGCGCCCGAGATCGCGGAGCGCCGTGCGGAACTGGCGGAGCAACTGACAGCGCTTCAGGCCCCCGGTATCGCGGCACAGGAAGCGTTCCGCCGCGCAGATGGCTTGATCCGACAGATCGACACGACCTTGCGCGAACGCGATGCGGAGGCGCTCCTGACCCTTTGGCCATCACCGGTTAATCCTGTGAATTGGGTCGCCGCCGTTGATGCGGTCTGGGGCACCAGCTTTACGTTTGGTACACAGGTCACGGGGCTTGTGGATGATCCGGCGCGCATGCGTGAATTCCGGTCCAATCTGCCTGTGTCGCTGCTGCTGATCCTTGTGTCCGGGTATATCTTGCTGCGCGGGCGGCGCTGGATCGAACGTGTGGTCTCGCAATGGTTGACGGATGGCGGGTCGCGGCGCAGCAAGCGCGTCTTGGCGCGGTTGCTGTCACTGACGCAGATCATCCTTCCAGTGATTGCGGTCATGGCGATCGCCACCGCCCTGGAACTTAGCTCGATTCTGGGCACGACCAGCGAACCTGTGATACGCGGGATCATTGCAGCCAGCATTGCTTATTTCACGGCACGCTGGGCCGGACGTCAGGCCTTCACCATTGAGGAAAGCCGCTCTGCGGCGCTGCAACTGCCCTCAGCCCGGCGTCGGGAGGGGCGGTTCTGGGCCAATATGATCGGTATCGCACTTGCTGTCTCGATTCTGATCCGCGAATTCTTCCCGATTGAACTGAATTCCGACGCAGCGAATGCTGTGCTGGCCTTTCCGGTTCTCGCGCTCATCGGGCTCGTCTTGGTGCGCATCGGGATGTTGCTGGGGCATCACAACGCATCTGGCGACGACCAGACGGTTCGCGAAACGCGGTTTCTTGACCGGCTCATCTATGTGCTCGGAAAAGCCGCGATGGTCATCGGGGTCGGCGCGTCGGTTTTCGCGGCCATCGGCTATGTTCAGGCCGCCGAGGCGCTGCTTTACCCCGCAATCGGCTCGCTGGGGCTGATCGTGGGGCTCTTGTTCGTGATGCAACTGGTCGATGATGTTTACGCGCTGCTCAGCAAGGCGGAGGATGAAGCGGATACGGCGCTCATCCCGTCACTGATCAACTTCGCTCTGGTCATCGTCTCGATTCCGCTTTTCGCGATGATCTGGGGCGTGCGGCCAACAGAGCTTCTGGAATTCTGGCAGATGTTGCAGGAAGGGTTCCGCATTGGCGAGACGCGGATTTCGCCCACGAACATCCTCAGCTTCCTGATCGTTTTCACCATCGGCTACATGCTGACGCGTGTCTTGCAAGGCGGGCTTGAAAGCTCGGTTCTGCCCAAGACGAAGATCGACAGGGGCGGGCAGAAGGCGATCATTTCCGGCGTCGGCTATGTCGGTATCTTCGCGGCTGCGCTGATCGCGATCTCGACCGCCGGGATCAATCTGGCAGGGCTTGCGATTGTCGCAGGCGCGCTCTCGGTCGGGATCGGCTTTGGTCTGCAGAATATCGTGTCGAATTTCATCTCGGGTCTGATTCTCTTGATCGAGCGCCCAGTGGCGGAGGGTGACTGGATCGAGGTCGGCGGGACGATGGGGACCGTGCGCTCGATTTCGGTGCGCTCGACTGTGATCGAGACGTTCGACCGCACGGATGTGATCGTGCCGAATGCGGATCTGATCCAGGGCACGGTGATCAACTGGACGCGCTACAACTCACTGGGACGGATCTCGATCCCGGTGGGCGTGGCCTATGGCTCGGACACGCGCAAGGTGGCGCGCATCCTCAAGGAAATCGGTGAGAATGAGCCTCTGGCGCTGATTGATCCGGCCCCGCAAGTGCATTTCATGGAATTCGGCGCGGATTCGCTCGATTTCGAGCTGCGGATGGTGTTGAGTGACGTGAATTTCGGGATGGCTGTGCGCACAGAGTTGCGTCATCAGATCGTCGAGCGCTTCAAGGAAGAAGGGATCGAGATTCCGTTCGCACAGCGCGATGTCTGGCTGCGCAATCCCGAAGCGCTGCGCGGGGAGCCGGTGACGCCGGAGCCCGAGCCCGAGCGCGACCCGCGCGATGTGAATGAGCGCACCGAAATGGTGCGCGATGATATCCTCGATGCAGAGCCGGGCGGGGGCGATAGCGACGGCGGCAGGTGAGGCGCTGCGGTTACGCAGCGCGTACTGCGCTGACCTGTCGGCCCAGCCCCGCGACTTCCAGCGTGACCCTGTCACCGGGGGCGAGGAATTGCGGCGGGCTCAGGCCCGCACCGACGCCCGAGGGCGTTCCGGTCGCGATCACATCGCCCGCGCGCAGCTCCATGAATTGCGACATATAGGCGATGATCCGCGCGACCGGGAAAATCATGTCCGCTGTGTTCGACGCCTGCCGCGTCACGTCATTCACGCGCAAGGAGAGTTCAAGCGCCTGCGGGTCGGGGATCTCATCGGCTGTGACCAGCCAAGGCCCGATCTTGCCGAAGCCCGGTGCGGATTTGCCCTTGATCCACTGCCCGCCCCGCGCTTTCTGGAAATCGCGCTCCGAGACATCATTGACCGCGAGATAGCCTGCAACATGGCTGAGCGCGTCGCTCTCGGAGACATGCAGCGTGGATTTGCCGATGACAATGCCGAGTTCGACCTCCCAATCGGTCTTGTGCGATCCGCGCGGGATGATGATGTCATCTTCGGGGCCGGCGAGCGATGTCGTGGCCTTGGAAAAGACCAGCGGCTCCGTGGGCGGCGTCGCGCCAGTCTCGGCGGCATGCAGCGCGTAATTCAGCCCGATGCAGTAGAAATTCGGCACCCATGCCAGCGGCGCGCCGAGCCGTGGCG
>PXDM01000037.1 GCA_003565055.1 Paracoccaceae bacterium | reverse complement strand
GGGGGGCGATCGCCCAGCCCCGGCAAGCGGTTTCTCTGAAACAAGCCCAGCCCCCGGATACGCAAACCCTATTCGCCCAGGCCCAACGGCTCCCCATTTTTGCTGGGGTGGATATGACAGAACAACAGTTAACGGTTCTCCGGCCGATTTTTGAGCAAACTCACGCTCGGATTAATCGGGTGTTGACCCCTGAACAACAGCAGAAATTCCATCAGGCCCTAATTGAGGAGGGACGGCCCTTTCAAGAATCTGTGGATTTGATGGATTTGACGTCTCAACAAGAGGCTCAACTGGATAATATCCTGAAAATGACCGGGTTACAGGTGGCACCGATTCTTACCCCAGAACAACGGGAGCAGATTCAGGTAAATATCGATACCCATTATTCTGACTAGATTTGGGCCAACTGATGGGTTGAATGGTGAAGGGGGCGATCGCAGCTTGTGCATGGCGATCGCCCCCTTTATTTATGGACACATCAACAAGGACATTTGCAATTCGCGAAAATATAGCAATCGAAGATTGACTTAGGACTCTGAATTGGGAAAGACTTCCCCCCCCTATTGCCTGTTGCCTTCTTTTGCCCAGTTTTTTGTCCGATTCAGACCAACTTTTGCTATAACTGTCCTTGCTTACCCTTGTCGATAATACTCGCGGCTACGCTCCAAATCTTGCCACATGACTTTCATGGTGTTGTAGCAGTCTTCCAGGGAAATTTTGCCCCCAGTTTCCAGGCTCGTTAGATACATGGCCTGTTGAGCGTACCGTTGCAGTTTAGCGTTAAAGACTTTATCGGCGATCGTGGGTTCAACCTTGCCAGAGGTTTTGGGATAGAGGAAGGTGTTGAGATTAGAGTTGCGATTAGGATTGAGATTAGACATACCATCATCAAGAATAAACAGCATTTACAAAAGCGAGAGAGGAAGCGGCAGGAGACGGACGAGGAGTCCATCCCCAAGCCGATTAAACAAGGGGGAGGGCCTCCTAACTACGCCGCCACTCCAATGAGCCAGGCCACTAAGGAGAAGTAAATCCACAGGCCCACAAAGTCTTTAATGGTCGTGATAAAGGGGTCAGCTCCCGGTGCATGGTCAAAACCGAGTTTCAGCATCACCCAAGGAAGTGAAGATCCTAAGATGGCCCCTAATGTGATCACACACCACAGAGAAATCCCCACAACAACGCCAATCATGGGTTCATCATTGGGCGCACCCTGCCAGAGATAGGCGATAAACCCAGCCGCCACTCCCAGAATCAAACCCATCATGGCTCCGATGCGAATTTCTCGGAACAAATAGGGTAAAAAGTTCTTGGTATCGATTTGGTTCCAAGCCAGGCCTCGAGCAAATACGGTGGTGGATTGGGTGCCTACATTTCCCCCCATATCCATTACGAGGGGGATAAACACCGCCGCAACCACGACTGATTCCAAGACATCCTCGAAGCGTTCAATCACACCACCGACGAGGAAGCCCCCAATCAGAGTCACCACCAGGAACAAAATCCGCAGACGGATGGCATACCAGGCGGGCCCCTTGACGAGGCGTTGACTCCAGATTTTATCGCGGCTAATTAAGTCGCCCACCCCAGCTTGTGAGAGAGCGGCTTCTTGAGCTTCTTCTTCAATCAAGTCAATGACATCATCGAAGGTAATGGCCCCAACCATCCGTCCTTCACTGTCCACAACGGCCACAGCGGGAACATCTTCATCTTTGAGGAGTTGCGCAGCTTTGAGTTCTCCATCCTTAGCCCCCACCGCTGGGTTCATCTCTGGTAATAGGGATTCCACGAGGCTATTGGGATCGGCTCGCACTAGACTCACAAGACGAACTGCACCGCGATAGAAGCGTTGGCCATCGATGATAAACACCATTCCGGATTCGTCATCCCGCAGGGGTGAGGAACGTACGATGTCTAAGGCTTCTTCCGCTGTGGCGTGGGAACGCACGGCAATGTAGCGCGGACTCATAATCCGCCCGGCACTGCGTTCGGGATAGTTGAGTAGGGTGTTGACCGATTCGCGAGCCTCAGGATCTAATCCAGCAATCAGTCGCTTGGTGATTTTGGCCGGTAGTTCTTCAATCAGTTGCACTCGGTCATCTGGGTCCATGGCGGCCAGAAGTTGGATGGCTTCTGGGTTTTCCATGTCTTGAACCAGGTCTGCCTGTTGGTCTGGATGGAGATGTTCAAAAACTTCAATGGCCCGTTCTTTTTCGAGAAGGCGAAAGGCAAGAACGCGTTTACGGTAATCGATGTCTGATAGGCAATGGGCCAGTTCAACAACGGGCAGGTTGTTGACGGCTTCTTTGGCAGAGCCGAAGGACGGCTCTTGCAAAATATCTTGCAATGCATTTGGGGACATTGGACTAGGCCTCCGGGCAAAAACTGGGTTGAATGGACAAAATGACGCACAAGGCTGTGACTGATGGTTGCATCAGTCTTTCAGCACTATGGAGATACAGGAAAATAGACAGATCAGAGGGTGATTGATGGAGTTCAGACCCGATAGCCGGAACTTCATCAATCAACTGATTGCCAATTGAAACTGAGCAATTGGAACTGAGTTAGAACACTCAGTTTGGATAATAAATTCTATAGCAAGTGAAGGTTCTCTTAGGACAATCTTTGCCGGAAAAGGGCAACCACAAGGGATTGCCCCTACGTAGTTTCTGTCCTATCCATCCCTGCTCTTGCTATAGAAACTGGGTTAAGGGTTTCTAGGCTCTTTATTCAGGACAACAATATTGGGAATATGTAAAACCCAGGATGCCGTCTTGATAAGCCTCCGAACCTTAACAAGGTCCGGATGATAAACACTTAAAATGACACTGTCTAAGCAAAAATACTTAGCAGCAAAACAAGGATTCCTTTACGGAACCGCATGTCGTCATGACCATGTCCAGTTCGGTCGGATGGTCCATCTCCTCTGCTCACGATCGCCCCTTGGCAGGCGATCAGAGATGGAGTCACACCCGGAACTGGGGGTTAGATCCAAATCGTTGAGAACCGCCTACTCAGGGACAGATAGCCGCAGCACTTGGGGAAATCTGTCGCAATAATGACTACCGCCAGGGTCGTCCATTTCTGAGTAACACCTCATTCTAAAAATTGACAATGGGGCAACCGACAACAACCTATCTCAGGTTGTGAAGTTTAGCCCTTTAGGTTTTGAGAATCACTTTCACTGTGACCCTCTGACCTCTTCTAACATGGGGGGCAGCATCATGTCAAGATTCCATCAAGCAACCGGTTGTCGATGGGGAGAACGGAGGTAGGCGTAGAGTTGTTGCAACCACTCCCACTCATGCCTTAAGCCTTCTTGGAGAGAGACTTGGGGCTGATAGCTGAGGATTTGTTGTGCCTTAGAGACATCGGCACTGGTGTGGCGGGCATCTCCTTTCGAGCTTTCCATATAGTTGATAGGGATGGGCTTACCCACGATCTCTTCCATCATGGAGATGGTATCTCGGAGACTAATGCGACTGCCGCCACCGATGTTGAAGACTTCGC
>PXDM01000262.1 GCA_003565055.1 Paracoccaceae bacterium | reverse complement strand
TCCCATATGCAACTGTAGTACTAACAGCCCCGAACCACTTCCACCCGTGGACGGTCCGCGCTCAATCCACCCCGAACAGATCGCGTGTCATCAGTTTGTAACTCACATCCGCCAGATCAGCAGAGCGGCGGTTTGAGATGATCAGGTCAGCCTCGGCCTTGAAGGCGTCCAGATCGCGGATCACGCGGGAATTGAAGAACAGATCGTCGGGCAATGCGGGCTCATAGACGATCACCTCGATCCCCTTGGCCTTGATGCGCTTCATGATCCCCTGCACCGCCGATTGGCGGAAATTGTCCGAGCCTTCCTTCATCACCAGCCGGTAGATGCCCACCACACGCGGATGCGCCGCGACAATCTGCTCGGCGATGAAATCCTTGCGGGTGCGGTTGGCCTCGACCACAGCGCCGATCAGGTTTTGCGGCACATTGGCGTAATTGGCCAGAAGCTGCTTGCTGTCCTTGGGCAGGCAGTAGCCGCCATAGCCGAAGGACGGGTTGTTGTAATGGCTGCCGATGCGCGGGTCCAGACACACCCCCTCGATGATCTGGCGCGAGTCGAGATTGTGGGACAGCGCGTAGCTGTCGAGTTCGTTGAAATAGGCCACGCGCAGCGCCAGGAAGGTATTGGCGAAAAGCTTGATCGCCTCGGCTTCGGTCGGATCGGTGAACAGCACGTCGCAATCGCGGCTGATCGCGCCCTGACGCAGCAATTCGGCGAAGACCTGCGCGCGCGGGCTGCGCTCGCCCACGACAATGCGCGACGGGTGCAGGTTGTCGTAAAGCGCGCGCCCCTCGCGCAGGAATTCAGGGCTGAAAATCACGTTTTCCGTCTGCTTTTCAGCCCGGATACGTGCAACATATCCCACAGGCACAGTGGATTTGATCACCATGACCGCGTCAGGAGCAATGGCGCGCACCTGATCGATCACCGCTTCGACGCTTGAGGTGTCAAAGGCGTTGGTCTGCGGGTCATAGTTGGTGGGGGTCGCAATGATGACGAAATCGGCACCATGATACGCCTGTTCAGGGTCGGTTGTGGCGACCAGGTTGAGCTTGTGCTGCGCCAGATACTCGGAGCATTCCGCATCCTGAATAGGGGATTGGCCGGCATTGACCATATCCACACGCGCCTGTGTCACATCCAGGGCAACGACTGTGTTATGCTGGGCCAGCAAGATAGCGTTTGACAGGCCTACATAACCCAGGCCCGCGACTGCAATTTTCATATTGGGACTCCCGAAATCCAGCTTCGTCAGTATGTGCCCTCGGTGCATCGGTCACGCACGCGGAAATTGCAAGAGCTTGCGTGTTTGTTGGCCTCTTGTCGTCTCCGTTGTTTGTCAGATGCGTGAAATCTGCCCCAGATGTGGCATAGCTGCCTGGGCCTGAGATCGCGCATTCAGTCAATGCTTGAATGTCGCCTGTCCCCCGCTTATGCCTTGGTAGAAGAGTTGCGCGGTGTCTGGCGCAATCAACCTCCGGCTTTGTTGACCCGCAATATCCAAGGCAGCGCATGACACAGACCATCTCAATGCCGGACGCCGAAGCCGTACATCTGCAGGCATGTTATGCCAGCGCCAGGGTCATTCTGGAATACGGATCTGGCGGATCAACGCAGTTGGCCGCGTCGCTTCCGGGTAAACTCGTGATGAGTGTCGAAAGTGACCGCAACTGGGCGCGCGATTTGCGCCGGAAGATCGCGGAAGCGGGGCCGCAATCGCAAGTCATCATACAACATGTTGATATCGGGCCAACAGGCGATTGGGGGCGGGCGCGTGACGACAGGGCATGGGCGCAATTCCATCGCTATCCTGCAGCGATATGGGATGCGCCGTTCTTTCGTCATCCCGATGTCATCCTCATTGACGGGCGTTTTCGAACAGCCTGTCTGATGATGACCTTGCTGCGCATCACGCGGCCGGTGACGGTTCTGTTCGATGATTACGTTCCAAGACCGAAATATCAGCGTGTCGAGCAGATCATTACTCCCGCGCGGCTGATCGGGCGCATGGCAGAGTTTACTCCAGAGCCCGGCATGATTAGACAAGCGCAAATGGGTTTCGTGATTTCGCAATTTTTTCAGGCGACTTACGCCGCCAAGGGGCAAGCGCGATACGCGGTGTCTTCCGAGTGAAGCCCCGTGCTGCAAGATAGGCATGGCCCCATAGCAGAAGGATAGCCTCAGTGACATCTCCCCGTGTGCGCAAGACATCTGCAACACCTCGCAAATCAGCGGGGCCGAAGACAGCGCAAACGCCCGCCGCCAGACCGGAGCAGTCGCTTGCGCTGATGGGGCAGCGCGATGCGCCATTGGCGCTCAGCAGCCGCGCGATTTTCTGGTCTCCGCGCTATATGGCACCCTCACCGACCCTACTGCATCTGCCTTTTCTCTTCTGGTTGGTCGAAACCATGCGCCCCGCCTCTGTGGTGCAGCTTGGTTTGCGTGACGGGGTGGGCTTCATGGGCCTGTGTCAGGCGATCGACAAGCTGGGCCTGGAATCCGTGTGCATGGGGCTGAATCTGACACAGGATGCGGGGACAAAACTTCCAGACAAGCTGCGCGAGACGCATGGCGCGCTTTATGGCGACTTTTCCTTCATCCTGACCGATGATCTGCGCCGCGCCGCGCGCCATATGCGCAGCGCCAGGATTGATCTGCTGGTGATTGACGCGGCTGTCGATGAAGCTTTTCTGACCAGGCTGCAGGCGCATTGGACAGATTTGCTGTCTGATCATGCCGTCATCGTTCTGCATGCCCCGGAAGAGTGTTTATCAAGCCCCGAGGCGAAGGCATTTCATGACAATCTGTTGCAGGCGCATCCGGTCATCAGCTTCCCGCAGGCACAACCGGGGCTGGATGTGATCTTGTTTGGCAAGCAACACCCGGACCGTCTACGTCATCTGGCGCAGCTTGATCTGGGGGCGCCGGGATATCTGAGCGCGCGCAGTGTTTTCACGCGACTGGGGCAAGGCATCGAAAGCAGCCAGCAAGCGCGCAGCAGGAATTTTGCCCTCGACAAGGCAAAAGCGGCACTGAAAGACATGGAGACCCGGTTTGCTGGTCTGGAGAAGGATTACAAAGCCGCAACAGATCAGATAGAGGCTGCGCAAACGTCTGAAGAGGCGCAAATTGCTGAGAATGCGACCCTGCAGGCCCAGATTTTCGATCTGCAGCAAGCTCTCGATGAAGCACGCACCGACAGCGCCAATGTCGAGGAAACCGAGAAGCTTCGCGTAGAACTGCAAAAGCGTGATGCGGCCCTCAAGGATCTTGAAGAGGCGCTCTCCGCCGAGCAAGCCAAGCGCAAGTCACATTGGACCAAGCTCGAAGCCGCCGAGGCCGAGAAGGCTGCGCTGCAAGAACAGTTGGCCAAGGCACAGCAAGACGCGAAGGCGCAGGGCGCACAGCTACAGGACCTTGAAGCGGCCCAGGCCGAAGCGAAGGCGACTGCCGAGACGCAGCGCACTGAGCTGGACAAGCTGCAGGAGGCGCTCTCCGCCGAGCAAGC
>PXDM01000503.1 GCA_003565055.1 Paracoccaceae bacterium | reverse complement strand
CAGCGCAGGAAATTCGGCGATCTTCGCCCCCGTGGCAAGTCATTCAGGGTTTGCCTGTCTGGAGTGCTCATGTCCTTTTTGATCCATCCTGTTCTTCTTTGTGGCGGTTCCGGCACGCGTCTGTGGCCCTTGTCGCGCAAGTCCTTTCCCAAGCAATTTGCCGCGATCACCGGGGCGCAGAGCCTGTTTCAGGGGGCCGCAGAGCGGCTTTCGGGGCCGGGATTTGGCGCGCCTCTTGTCGTCAGCGGCAATGATTTCCGCTTCATCGTCACCGAGCAACTCGCCGCCTGCGAGATCGCGGCCCGCGCCATCGTGATCGAGCCCGAAGGCCGCAATACGGCCCCCGCCGTGCTGGCCGCTGCGCTGGTGCTGGCGGCTGACGATCCGCAGGCGTTGATCCTTGTCGCGCCTTCGGATCATGTCATCCCCGATGATGCGGGTTTTCGCGACGCGGTGCAGGCGGCGGCCCCGCGCGCGCAGGCGGGCGATCTGGTGACCTTTGGCATCACGCCGACGCGTGCCGAGACAGGCTATGGCTATCTTGAACTCGCGCCTGAGGCCGATGCGCGGGCGGACAGCCCCCAGCGACTGGCGCGCTTCATCGAAAAGCCTGATGCCGCGCGCGCCGCCGAGATGCTGGCCTCGGGACAGTTTCTGTGGAATGCGGGGATTTTCCTGTTCACCGCCGAGACGCTGATCGCGGCCTTTCGTGCCCATGCGCCCGAAATCCTCGCTCTGGTTGAGGTTTCCGTGGCGCAGGCGCAGTGCGATCTGGGCTTCACGCGGCTCGATCCGGGGGCCTGGGCAGAGCTGCCCGATATCTCGATTGATTATGCGATCATGGAAAAGGCCGCGAATTTGTCAGTGATGCCTTATGCGGCAGGCTGGTCGGATCTGGGCGGCTGGGACGCTGTCTGGCTGGAAAGCGGGCCGGATGGACAGGGCAATGTGACATCGGATCATGCCACAGCTATTGATTGTCATGGCACATTGCTGCGCTCGGAAACCCCGCGCGTTGAATTGGTGGGGGTGGGGCTGGAGGATATCGTGGCCATTGCCACCAGCGACGCGGTGCTGGTCGCGCACAAATCGCAGGCGCAGCGTGTCAAGGATGCCGTGGCCGCACTCAAGACATGCGGGGCCAGGCAGGCGACGGAATTCCCGGTGGATCACCGGCCCTGGGGCTGGTTCGAAAGCCTCGCGATGGGCGGACGCTTTCAGGTCAAGCGCATCGTCGTCAAGCCCGGCGCGTCGCTGTCGCTGCAAAGCCACCACCACCGCTCGGAACACTGGATCGTGGTCGAGGGCACAGCCCGCGTGACCATTGACGAGACTGTGCAGCTGGTGACCGAAAACCAGTCCGTCTATATCCCGCTCGGGGCTGTGCACCGCATGGAAAACCCCGGCAAATTGCCGATGGTTCTGATCGAGGTGCAGACGGGCAGTTATCTGGGCGAAGACGACATCATCCGTTATGAAGACGTCTATGCGCGCGGGCAGGGCGCGAAGGGCTGAGGCAGGATTTATGGCACCGAAATTCGGAACAAGCGGGCTGCGCGGGCGCGTCACGGATCTGACACCCGCTCTGGTCCAGGCCTATGTGGTCGCCTTTCTGCGCGCCTGCCCGACCGGGACAGGGGTGTTTGTCGCGCGCGATCTGCGTGACAGCTCGCCGCAGATCGCAGCGGATGTGATCGCGGCCGTGCAGGCCATGGGCGTGGCTGTCCATGATTGTGGCGCAGTCCCCACACCGGCGCTGGCTCTGGCCGCGATGCGGGCCGGGGCGGGGGCGGTGATGGTCACGGGAAGCCATATCCCGGCGGATCGCAACGGGCTGAAATTCTACACCCCTGTTGGCGAAATCACCAAGGCCGAGGAAGCGGCGATCCTTGCTGCGCGCGCGCAGCAAGACATTGCCCCGACGCCTCCCGGCAGGCTGACAACGGCCGATCCTGCCCCCGATTTCATGACCCGCTATGTCACGGCTTTCGGCGCATCGGTGCTGAGCGGGCAGCGTATCGGGGTCTGGTCACATAGCGCGGTCGGGCGCGATCTGCTGATCGAGACGCTCGGCGCCTTGGGCGCCGAAGTGGTCGAGATCGCGCGCGCGGCGCAATTCATCCCCATCGACACCGAAGCCGTCAGCGCGGAGGCGCGCGCGCTTCTGACCCGCGCTGCGGCCGAACACCGGCTGGATGCGATCGCCTCGACCGATGGGGACGGGGATCGCCCGCTTCTGGCCGATGCGACAGGGCAGGTCATCCCCGGTGATATTCTGGGGCAGATGACGGCGCAGATGCTGGGGGCGCAGGCCGTTGTGACCCCGATTTCCTCCAATAGCGGGGTGATGGATCTGGGATTTGCGCAGGTGATCCGCACGCGGATCGGCTCGCCTTTCGTGATTGAGGGCATGGCGGGTTTGCAGGCGCAGAAACCGGGCCTGAAGGTTGTGGGCTATGAGGCCAATGGCGGGTTTCTTCTCGGCTTTGACGCGCAGGGACCGTGCGGTCCGCTGCCTGCGCTGATGACCCGTGACAGCCATCTGCCGATCATCGCCAGCCTGGTGCTTGCCGGGTCCGGGGGGCTGGCCGCGCGCGTGGCGCAGGAGCCGCAGCGCTTCACGGCCGCCGACCGGCTCAGCGATGTGCCAACGCAGCGCACGGCCGCGCTTGTGGCGCGCCTGTCCACCGACCGCGCGGCGCAGGCGGCGTTTCTCAGCGGATTTGCGGGTGAGGCGCTTGCGCAGATCGACCTGACGGATGGTTTGCGACTGATCCTGCATTCGGGCCGGGTGGTGCATCTGCGACCCTCCGGCAATGCCCCGGAACTGCGCCTCTATACCGAGGCCGAGACCCCCGCCATCGCGACGGCCCTGCGCGACACTGGCCTGACCCTCCTGCGCGCCAGTTTGTGACCGCCCCCCAAGCTTTGCGCTGACCGGCTTTCGACGTCGCGGGGGCCCCGGCGCTCATGCCGTGCAGGACGGTCTGGCGCACGGCCTCCATGAGGTCTGGATCATTGGAAAAGATCGCGCCTCCCTCGCCGCAGGTGACATTCTTGGTGGCATAGAAGGAAAAGATCGCGGCAGTCGCATGCTGGCCGTGGCGATGAAGGTCATTGCCGGGACGATCACCTCGTCGCCGGGCCCGATCCCCAGCGCCATCAGCACGGCAACCGCGCCATTGATCCAGCTGTTGGTCAGTTTGGCCCCGGCCACCCCGAAGAGATCGCAGAGCTGCGCGTCCACCTGCCGCCCGAGCTGACCCGAGGTCAGATAGGGCGTGGCCAGAACGGCGGCGATTTTCGTGCTATCCGCGGGCCCGAGCCCATGGCGGAAGAACGGCACCTGCATCGCGGGCGCGGCGGTCCGGCACAGCGGCGGTGTCGTCGGCCTATCCATTCGCAGTGTCCCTGATGGAGAGTACCGCAAAGTGTGGGGCAATCAGGCGGCCATTGCGATTTCGGACGATGGTTTTAGTGCGGGATGCCATTGCTCGAATTTGGTACGCAGGGTGCCAT
>PXDM01000347.1 GCA_003565055.1 Paracoccaceae bacterium | reverse complement strand
CCGATATCCGCCGCGCCAGTCTGCGCCGGATGCTGCATGCCAAGCCGCTGGTGCGCTTTCTCGACCTGCACAATGCGCTGTCGGGGCTGATCATCGAAAAAGCCTGCATCGAGACCGAGGGCGGGCGGCGCGAATTTGACGGGATGTGGGCCAGTTCGCTGACCGATTCCACCTCCAAGGGCAAGCCCGATATCGAGGCGGTGGATACGACGGGCCGCGTCAACACGCTCAACGAGGTGCTGGAAGTCACCACCAAGCCGATCATTTATGACGGCGATACGGGCGGCAAGCCGGAGCATTTCCAGTTCACGGTGCGCACGCTGGAACGGCTGGGGGTCTCGGCGATCATCATCGAGGACAAGACGGGGCTGAAGAAGAATTCGCTTTTCGGCACCGATGTCGATCAGACCCAGGACACAATCGAGGCGTTTTCCGACAAGATCCGCATGGGCAAGCTCGCGCAGCAGACCGAGGATTTCATGATCATCGCGCGGCTGGAAAGCCTGATCCTGGGCAAAGGGGTCGATCACGCTATGGAACGCGCAGAGGCGTTTATCGCCGCCGGAGCCGACGGGATCATGATCCATTCACGCGAGAAGACCCCCGATGAGGTGTTCGAATTCTGCGCCCGCTACAACAAGCTGGAGAACCGCAAGCCGCTGGTTGCTGTGCCCTCATCCTATAACAAGACCACCGAAGCCGAGTTGCAGGACAATGGCATCAATATCGTGATCTATGCCAACCAGCTTCTGCGCTCGGCCTATCCGGCGATGCTCGGCACGGCGCTGTCGATCCTTGAACATTCCCGTTCGGCGGAATGCGAAAGCCGCATGATGCCGCTCAAGGACATCCTCGAACTCATCCCGGGGACGAAGTGATGATCTCGCCGAAAGCCTTTCACGCGACCCTGGCAGGGGCGGGGGTCGATTTCCTGGCGGGCGTGCCGGATTCGCTGCTCAAGGAATTCTGCGCCTATGTCGATGCGGCCCTGCCCCCCGAGGGGCATGTGATCGCCGCCAATGAGGGCAGCGCGGTCGGGCTGGCCTCGGGCCATCATCTGGCCACTGGCAGCCTGCCGATGGTCTATCTGCAGAATTCGGGGCTGGGCAATACGGTCAACCCGCTCCTGTCACTGGCCGATGCGGAAGTCTATGCGATCCCGATGATCGTGCTCATCGGCTGGCGCGGTGCGCCGAGGGTCAAGGATGAGCCGCAGCATGTCAAGCAGGGCCGGGTCACACCTGCCATGCTGGATGCGATGGAGATCCCTTACCGTGTGCTGGACGGCGACCCCGAGGCCGCGGCGCAGGCGGCGCAATGGGCCGCGACGGTCGCGCGCGAGACCGGAGCGCCGGTGGTGCTTCTGGTCCATAAGGGCGCTTTCGGCAAGGCCGAGGCAAAGCGCCCGGCCCGCGAGGTGCCCGACAGCATGCTCGCGCGCGAGGCTGCGATCCGGCTGATCACTGCGGCCCTGCCCGGCGGTGCGACCATCGTGGCGACCACGGGCATGATCTCGCGCGAGCTCTATGAAAGCCGGGGCGCGCTGGGGCA
Organism: Paracoccaceae bacterium; assembly: GCA_003565055.1. GTDB lineage: Bacteria > Pseudomonadota > Alphaproteobacteria > Rhodobacterales > Rhodobacteraceae > Roseinatronobacter. Next base: position 1,981 of record PXDM01000347.1, on the reverse strand, counting down.
GGACCGGTCCAGCGATTTCCTGACCGTGGGCGCGATGGGCCATGCCTCGCAGATCGCGCTGGGGATCGCGCGGGCCAAGCCGGATGCGCAGGTGGTCTGCCTCGATGGTGACGGTGCGGCGCTGATGCATCTGGGCGGGCTGGCCACGATCGGCACCAGCGAGACGGGCAATCTGCTCCATATCGTGCTCAACAATGGCGCGCATGACTCGGTCGGCGGGCAGCCCACGGTGGCGCAGCAGATCGCACTGACCGGCATCGCCCGGGCCTGCGGTTACGACGCCGTCGAGGGGCCTCTCGAGGATGAGGCCGCGATCCGCGCCCAGATCGACCGGCTGGCCCGGCTTCCGGGGCGGCGTTTTCTGGAAGTGCGCGTGCGCACTGGTTCGCGCGCCGATCTGGGGCGCCCCAAGGAAACCCCGGTCCAGAACAAGACCCAGTTCATCGCGCGGCTGCGTGGCTGAACAGGCTGCGCGGCCCAAAGCGCCGCGCAGCCCCGCATTCGAGTAACTTCAGGACCGGAGAGGCGCATGTCGGCCCAGCCGTGGACGTTCAACAATCCCGTCAAGGTGCATTTCGGCGCAGGATGCCGCAAGACGCTGGCCGGGCAACTGGCCGGGCAGAAGCTTCTGGTGGTGACCACGGCGCGCGGCCGCGCGCAATTCACCGCGGACCCGCATATGGGCACCATTCAGGCCGATCTGACCTGGATGGACAGGGTTCAGCCCAATCCCGGCCTGACCGACACGCAAGCCGAAATCGACCGCCTGGCGGGGCAGAACTTCGATGCCGTGCTGGCCTTTGGCGGCGGCTCGGCCATGGATGCGGCCAAGGCGCTGGCCGCGGCGCTGGCCCCCGGCCTGCCCTGCCGTGATCTCGCCACGCTGATCGCCGATCCCGGCACCCATCTCGATCGCCCGCTCCTGCCGCTCCACGCCATCACCACGACATCCGGCACCGGCGCAGAGGTCACGCCCTTCGCCACCATCTGGGACCATGAAAACCGCAGGAAACTGTCGCTGGCCAGCCCCCGCCTGTTTCCACAAACCGCCATCGTGGACCCCGAACTGACCCATGGCCTGCCCCGCGCGGCGACACTCTCGACCAGCCTCGATGCGCTCAATCAGGCGTTTGAATCGGTCTGGAACCGCAACCGCACCCCGCTCACCACGCTGATGGCCGCGCGCGCCATCGCGCTGGCGCTCGACGCGATCCCGCGACTGGCCGCCGATCCCGGCGATCACACCGCCCGCGCCATGATCGCCGAGACGAGCCTGCTCGCAGGGCTGTGCATCAGCCAGACCCGCACCGCGATCTGTCATTCCATCTCCTACCCGCTGACCGCGCATTTCGGGCTCAGCCATGGGATGGCCTGCGCCTTCACCATGGGCGCTGTGGCCGATCTGGTGCTGGAACGCGCCCCCGAGGCCCTGAGCGAGGTTGCCCGGCTCAGCGGCCATGGCACGGCCGCGGCGCTGGTGGCGGCGCTGCGCGACCTGCTCGCGGCGCTCGACATTTCCGCCCAATGCCGCGCCGCGCTGCCGGGGACCGAGGCCCTTCTGGCCCTGCGCGCCGAGATGCACACGCCGGGCCGCGCGGATAACTTCAGTTTTGAGATGAATGACGACATCCTCGCCCGGGTGCTCACCCGGTCCTGAGGCGACAAGACAGTCCAGTGCGGCAAGAGGTTTTACAGCAATGGCAGACGTGATCACTAAGATTGGCTCGAGAGTGCTGCGGCTATTTGGCTTGCAGCGGCGCAAATGGGTTGAGGTTGAGATAAGGAAGCGCGTTGCTGCGAAAAAAACTCCCTCGCAAAAAAAACTCGCCCCGTCCAAATTACCTGCTCTCAAACTATCAGAATGTCCAACATCCAGACTGATGATGCGGATGGGGGAGTTCGAAGCCCTCGAGCGCTTCTCACTCGAACGTCTCTCATCGGACCCTGCCGATGGTCAGGCACTGGCCCTCTATGCCAGTTG
>PXDM01000107.1 GCA_003565055.1 Paracoccaceae bacterium | reverse complement strand
CGTGATTCAGGCCCGCCGCTAAACCCACCCCACCCGACACGAAACCGTCACACTGGACCCATATCCCACACCTATGACAGACCTTTCAGCGCGCCTCCCCTCTGACCAAGACGCCCCCGCCCGACAGAAGGAGCGCACAGGCCCGAGCGCCGATTTCCTAAATGCCCCCTTTCCCGCGCCAGTGGTGCTTGACGGGCTCGACCCCGCAGGACCAGAGCGGTTTTTCAATCGCGAACTGTCTTGGCTCGCTTTCAACTGGCGCGTGCTCGAAGAGGCCGTGAACCCGCGCGTGCCGCTTCTGGAACGGGTGCGGTTCCTGTCGATCTCGGCCACCAATCTCGACGAATTCTACACTGTGCGCGTGGCGGGACTGCGCGAATTGGCCCGTGCGGGCAACACCACGCAGTCCGATGACGGCAAGACCCCGGCGGAACAACTTGTGCTCATCGACGAGGATGCGCGCCGCCTGATGGAGTATCAGCAACAGGTCTGGGCCGGTCTGCGCCCGCTTCTCGCGCAGGAAGGCATCGTGATCCTCTCGCGCCACGACCTGACCGAAGAGGACCGCGCATGGCTGCAGGACTGGTTTCTCGACAATGTTTTCCCGGTCCTGTCACCACTGGCGATCGACCCGGCCCATCCCTTCCCCTTCATCCCCAATGCCGGCTTTTCGCTGGCGCTGGAACTGGAAGACACGCGCGGCCGCCAGCTCGACGCGCTGGTGCCGATCCCCAGCCAGATCGCGCGTTTCGTGCGCGTCAGCAAACGCCCGGCGCGCTTCCTGCCGATGGAAGAGCTGATCCTCGCACAGCTCGACAGCCTCTTTCCCGGCTACAAACTGCAGGGCTCCTGCACGTTTTCGCTGCTGCGCGACAGCGATCTGGAGGTCGAGGAAGAAGCCGAAGACCTCGTGCGCGAATTCGAGGTGGCGCTCAAGCGGCGGCGGCGCGGCGAAGTCGTGCGGCTGAAACTCTCGCATGGCGCGCCCGATGATCTGCGCGATCTGGTAATGGACAAGCTGCATGTCGACCGCAATGAGGTCGTCGATATCAGCGGCATCATGGGCATCTCGACGCTCAGGGAGCTGATCCTCGACGAGCGCCCCGACCTGCTCTGGCCCAGTTTCAGCCCCCGCGTGCCCGAACGCGTGCAGGACCATGACGGCGACATGTTCGCGGCGATCCGGCAGAAGGACATGCTGCTGCATCACCCTTACGAAACCTTCGACATGGTGGTGCGCTTTCTCGAACAGGCCGCGCGCGATCCCGATGTGCTGGCGATCCGGCAGACCTTGTATCGCACCTCGCGCGACAGTCCGATTGTGGCCGCACTTTGCGAAGCCGCAGATGCAGGCAAATCCGTCACCGCGCTGGTCGAGCTGAAAGCCCGCTTCGACGAGGCCGCCAATATCCGCCAGTCCCGGCGGCTGGAGCGCTCCGGCGCGCATGTCGTCTACGGTTTCGTGAACTACAAGACCCATGCCAAGATCAGCACTGTGGTGCGGCGCGAAGGCGACCGGCTGGTGACCTACACGCATTGGGGCACGGGCAATTACCACCCGATCACTGCGCGCATCTACACGGATCTCTCGCTTTTCACCTGCGACCCGGCACTGGGCCGCGATGCGGCGCGGGTTTTCAACTATGTCTCGGGCTATGCGGAACCTGCGGTGCTCGAAAACCTCGCCATCTCGCCCCTGTCGATGAAGCCGCGCCTTCTGGAGATGATCGCCGCCGAGGCCGAGGCCGCGCGTGCTGGCCGCCCGGCCGAGATCTGGGCGAAAATGAATTCGATCATCGACGCGGATGTGATCGACGCGCTTTATGCCGCCAGTCAGGCGGGGGTGAGGATCAGCCTTGTGGTGCGCGGCATTTGCGGCATCCGCCCCGGCATCGCGGGCCTGTCGGAAAACATCCGCATCAAATCCGTGGTGGGCCGGTTTCTCGAACATTCGCGAATTGTCTGTTTCGGCAATGGCGCGGCCCTGCCCTCGGAACAGGCGCGGGTCTTCATCTCATCAGCGGATTGGATGGGCCGCAATCTGGTGCGTCGGGTCGAAACGCTGATCGAGATCCTCAACCCGACTGTCAAGGCGCAGATCGTGGATCAGATCATGGCCGCGAATCTCACCGATGAGGCGCAAAGCTGGATCATCCAGCCCGACGGCCCTGCGCTGCGCTCACTGCCCGACGCGGATGCACAGAGCCGCCTGTTCAACTGCCACCGCTTCTTCATGGAAAACCCCTCGCTGTCCGGGCGCGGGTCAGCCGGGGCGCATGACGTTCTGGAACTGACCCATACGCATGACTGAGATCACGCGCCGATGGGCAGCCCTTCGACCTCGCCCGTCGCATCAGGCGTGAAGGTCATCGCAAGCCCGTTGATGCAGTGGCGCTTGCCCGTGGGCTCGGGGCCGTCGGTGAAGATATGGCCCTGATGTCCCCCGCAATTTGCGCAATGCACTTCGGTGCGGACCATGAAGAACCGCCGATCCGTCTGCGTGCCCACGCCGCCCTCGATCGCGTCCCAGAAACTCGGCCAGCCTGTGCGGCTGTCGTATTTCGTCTCGGAGCGATAGAGCCCATGGCCGCAGCCAGCACAGTTATACGTGCCCGCCCGCGCTTCATCGAGCAGTGGCGAGCGCTCGCCCTTGAGGCTGTTGGTGAAGGGCCGCTCGGTCGCGTGATCACGCAACACAGCGAATTGCGCAGGCGTCAGGCGCGCGCGCCATTCATCCTCGCTCAGCATCACGGGAAACTCGCGCTCCCCCGCCACGGCGCGCGCGCCAAACATCGCAAGCCCGGCTGCTGCCAGAAAAGACCGTCTCTTCATCGCATCGACCTCCATAACGTCCTCGGGTTCAATATAGCGCCCCCCATCCGGCTTGCAGTCTTGCAGCGCCATCACGTTCACGTCACCGCGCAAATCGCCGCAGTCCACAGATCGACTTCACCAGACGCGCGCAATCTGTCATTGTCCTGCCCATGAGTCTGCCCCCCGGTTTCCTTGATGAGCTGCGCAACCGCGTCCCGATTTCCTCTGTGGTCGGGCGCAAGGTCACTTGGGACATGCGCAAATCCAATCAGGCGAAGGGCGATTTCTGGGCACCCTGCCCGTTCCATCAGGAAAAAAGCGCGTCCTTTCATGTGGATGACCGCAAGGGTTTTTACTATTGCTTCGGCTGCCACGCCAAGGGCGACACGCTGAAATTCCTGCAGGAGGTCGAGAATATCGGCTTCATGGAAGCCGTCGAGATGCTCGCGCGCGAGGCCGGTATGACCATGCCCGCCCGCGACCCGAAGGCCGCCGAGAAAGCCGACCGCCTGAGCGAACTCGCCGAGGTGATGGAAGCCGCCGCGCGCTTCTTCCGTCTGCAGCTCAATTCCGGGGCCGCGGCACAGGCGCGCGACTACCTGCAGGGGCGCGGACTCGGCGAGGAGGCACGCGCCACCTTCGAGATCGGTTTCGCGGCCCCCGCGCGCCGCCCGCTCTGGGAGCATCTGACCCGCGCAGGCGTCGCGCCTGCCAAGAT
>PXDM01000026.1 GCA_003565055.1 Paracoccaceae bacterium | reverse complement strand
GGAACGAAACGAAGATGACGAGATAGGACACGAGGAAACCTGAGAGTGAGCACATTGACTGACGATTTCTGGGCTCCCAGAGCCAGCTTCTTGGCCCCAATCCCAGAGTTGGCCATTGCTGCCGACCAGCTCGATCAAGCCGCAGATGCCGTGCTTCGCGGTGATCTGGAAACCGCGCGGGCACTCATCAAGTCCTGCGACATGCCAAGCCTGAGCACCTACCGCGCTCTAATAGTCGAGGGCGAGAAGCCCGAAATCCAGCGGTATCGGCCTGTACCCAACGCGCCAGAACGGCAGCGAGGAACCAAAGCCCGGATGCCCGGTAAGCGTGCCGCGCTGGAGATTTTCAGGCGCGACGGCTGGCGCTGTCGATTTTGCGGCATCTGCGTGCTTTCGCTGGATGCAATCAAGGCGCTCGACAGCTTGTTCCCCGAGGAAGTGCGCTGGCGCGCCAGGCCATATCGCAACCGGAATGTTGCGTTTAACGTGCTGGCATCGTCACTCGATCACATCTTGCCCCACAGCCGTGGCGGCGACAACGACCCTTCGAACCTCGTCGCGGCTTGCGGAAGTTGCCAGTTCGGGCGAATGCAGTACACGCTTGAAGAAGTGGGCTTTCTGGACCCCCGGTTGCGGCCACCGGTCGTTGACAGATGGGATGGGTTAGAACGATTGTTGCGGAAATAGGCACCGTTTCGCGGATGCGGTTGTCGGTGGTCCGGTGTCCAAGAAATGCAAGCTTGCTTGCAGGATCGCACAATCGATCGCTATAGTAATGAGAATGGCACACTTTTGCCTTATAACAACCCCCAATTTTTCCCAAATATGCCATTGTTTCAAAAGAACATAGTGGGGGAGCACTGTGGAGAAGTAGCACATGAAAACTCGATCTCTTTCTACAATACTGTTTCTATGTATGACCTCGCAACTTTCAGCCGAGGCCGCTACATCACTTAAAACACTTGATTGCACATACGTGGCAACTGGTGCTGAACATGTGATGCGCGCCAGACAGAGTGGAGTTTCTCTTGGCCATGCGCTAGAGATTACCAAAGGAGATCGCTTTCATACGCAGCTTGTGATGGTTGCATACGAGAAACCACGCTATCAATCTTTCAATTACCAACAGCGCGCAATAGATACTTTTCGCGACGAATGGCATCTTACCTGTCTGAAAATGAAGTAAGCGTTGATATGTCTGACGATTATAAAGATTGCAACATTGTTCGCTTCAAAGAAAGAGACATTGATCTATTCTTGGCAGAAGAGCTTAAAGTCAACCCGGAATTTAGTGCTTGGTTCGTCGGCAATAGCGCAGTGGCTTTCGACTGCGAACACCCTGCAATTTGCACTGAAATCAATGTTGTCGAAGATGGAAGCGAAGCAGATGTTATCGCAACTTATCGAAATAAAGAAGGCGAAATTTTCCGCTTGTTCGTAGAGAATAAGATTACCGCGCAAAAAATGCACAAGCAGCTCGAGAGATATATCCGCAGAGCAAAGAACGAGAGTGAGCGCGGCGTATCGAAGGGCTGGCTTGTTAAGCTATTTGCGCCGCGAGCTTACTGGGATCCCATTTGCCCAGACGGTGTACAAATGTTGAGCTTTGAGGATGCGGCACTAGCACTGAGGAAGTCTGGAGATGATGCGCGAATTTCATATAAGTGCGATTTTCTGATGGCTGCTTCGGTCATTCGCAATCGTTCTGAACGTGACCTGCATAACGCCTCAACTCAACCCTTTGTAAAACTTTGGTGGGACACAGTGTACCAAAGAATTGAAGAAAACTTCCCAGGTTACTTTATACATAAAACTCTTTATCCAGACTCGGTGTACTTCGCGCCAGAGACAAAGGGATTTCCAAGAAGTTTATTGCGCGTGGATTTTAAGGGACACAAAGGTGAAGTTGATCTTGCATTCAAAAACTGCAATGCTGATATTTTTATAGATATAATCAGAGAAATTCCCAATGTGCCTGGTGATGTAGTTGTAAACAAAAAATCTGCTTCGCTTCGCATTTCAGGACTGAAGCCATTTGTAATTTCTGATGGCATTTCTATCATCGATGAGCGAGTTATTCCTTTATATGCTGAAGCTCGCAGACTCATCGAGTTCTGGAAAGAAAATGAAGAAAAACTTCGTGGTGTTTTCGTATCCTGAACGATTTATTGCCGCCTTCTGCATCGACGGCATAAGTAGAAAGATGATTGATGTCGTATGATGACATTCTCGACAATGCATGCCGCACGATAGTGTAGCACGCATTTTGGCACATAGAGCAACTCCCATATCACCTGAACTTATGGCAAAGAGAGCTCATTGATGGTTGTAGTATCAGCACTTCAAAAGCCGCTCTGCCAACCCCTAGTTCAACGAACCACCATACATAAAGAGGAAAGAAGAAAGACGGATGAAAGCGACACACAAACACTTGGCGCTCTCAGTGGCCTTGGCCATTTATGGCGTCGAGACAACCGCTCAAGCAGATACATGTCCGAGTGGCGCTGTATACGAAGTTTCGACCGGCTTCCTTGTTGTTGTCACACGCATGGGGCATGGGCAAGTGGACTTCACTCGATCCGGCAACGCTCTGCCCGCTGTCGCTCTGGATTTCTTTCTTCCGCACACAGGGGATCGAGGCGTGATATTCGGGCCACAAAGATCATACATGTTTGCGACCGACCTCGACTATCTCGATGCCAATGGCTTCAGCTGGGGGTCAGCTCCCGAAGACGATGGCGGTTTCTTTCGGGTGATGACAGACGATGGCCATGACGAAATGTTCTTTTTCGAATTTCAGCGCTGCTTTTCGTAAGCGCCAATGAGCGGTCCTAATCTCGGATAATACCCCATTATCAGAGGTTAAAACTTGGCACATCTACCGACTTCCGAGACGACGATTTGCAATTAATATCTTTTGCCAGTGCTGAGGTTTTTCGCTGGTTTTGCAGTTTGACGCACTGCCATGGCGTCGAAAGGTCGGACGCTTACAGCGTTGAGGCCCTGCCAGTCGTGGTGTATCGCTAGATCAACAAGGCGGGGAGGTGGCCTCGACTTCACACTGACAGGGCGTCGCCGCGCCCCAAGAAGACGGGACAGGGCATGAGCAAGTATGACGATCTTCCCCGCGAGCAGTTGATCGAACTGCTGAAAAAGCGGGACCGCACCAAGAAGCTGGGGCTGGTCTGGGAGCGGGACGAGATCGAGGCGGACAACGCCGTGGACGCCAATTTTGTGGCGGCAACGATCATTCCCGACCTGTCGGACAAGCCCGCGCCGTGGCGGAACATGGTGATCGAGGGCGACAATTACGACGCCCTGCGCTGGCTGCGCATGACCATGGCGGGGCAGATCAAGTGCATCTACATCGACCCACCCTATAACACTGGTACAACGACCTGGGTCTACAATGACCGCTACGTCAATCCAGAGGATGCATATCGGCAGTCGACATGGCTAGAATTTATGTTCCGGCGTCTCGCGCTAGTGTTGCGAGTCTGACACTTCCTACCTGTTTCCCCTGATTTCATCCAGCGCG
>PXDM01000261.1 GCA_003565055.1 Paracoccaceae bacterium | reverse complement strand
CCATCCACGAACAGGAGCGCGTCGTGGAAACAGGCATCCATCGCATGCCGCACGCCCGCCACATCCGAGGTCACGCCGGTCGCAGTCTCGTTATGCGTGACGAACACAGCCTTGATCTCGCCATGCTTGTCCGCACCCAACCGGCGCTCGATCTCGCGCACCGGGCAGGGCGCGCCCCAGGCGACGTCAATCGCCTCGACCCGCAGCCCCAGCGCCCGCGCCATCTGCGCCCAGAGCGTCGAAAACTGCCCATGCCGCGCCATCAGCACCTTGTCACCGGGCGAGAGCGTGTTGACGATCGCAGCCTCCCAAGCGGCGGTGCCGGACCCCGGCAAGAGCGCGATCCGCGCCGATGACGTGCCGAAGACAGGCTTCAACCCATCCAGCACCGGCTGCAACAGCGCCGCGAAATCGGGCGCACGGTGGTCTTGCATCGGCACGATCATCGCGCGCTGAACATCAGCGGGCACATTGGTCGGGCCGGGAATGAAAAGATGTACAGTGCCGGTTTGCATGGTTGTATCCTCCCTCAGTGATACAACCATGCCAGACGCGACGCCGGTGCTGCGAATGAAACCGGGTTCTGCTGTAAATGCGAGAGTTTACAGAAATGGTTTTTAGTTATATTGTAAATTTTACATTCTCTGACCCGTTACAGCCACGAGACAGCCGCCATGCGCAAGACCTTCATCGGACCCCGCCTGCGCCGCTTGCGTCAGGATGCGGGCGAAACTCAGAGCGCCATGGCCAAACGGCTGGGGATTTCAGCGGCTTACGTGAATCTGCTGGAAAACAACCAGCGTTCGGTCTCGGTGACGATCCTGCTGCGCGTCTTCGAGCAATACGGCGTCGACTGGCATGACATCTCGGATGAAGGCACCAGCGCGCGGCTCGCGGATCTGCGCGGCGCGCTGCAGGATCCGCTCTTTGACGAAACCCGCCCCGACCTGCACGAATTGCGCGCCGCGCAGAATCATGCGCCGACGCTGATGGAAGCCTTCCTGCGCCTGCACCGCGCCTATCACAGCGCCACCGACCAGCTTATGGCGCTCGCCGCCCATCCGGGCGAGGCCGAGCCGATCTTCAATGCCTCCCCCGAAGGCGCGGTGCATAACTTCTTCCGCCGCCACCGCAATTACTTCCCCACGCTGGAACGCGCCGCAACGGAGCTCTGGGGCGGAGAGGTGCCCACGACCGATGACCTCTATGCTGCGCTCAAGTCCCGGCTCAAGCTGCGCCACGGCATCACCGTGCGCGTCGTCCATGTCAGCGCCCTGCCCAAGACCCTGCGCCAGTATTCCCGCGCCCGCGCCGAGGTTCTGCTCTCGGAGGCGCTCGACCATCCCAACCGGGTGTTTCAACTCGTGCATGTACTGGGGCTGATCGAATGCCGCACGATCCTCGAATCGTTGCTCGATGGCTCGGGGATCGAGGATGAACAAGGCCGCGTGCGCTGCAAGGTCGAGCTTGCCAATTACTTCGCGGCCGCCGCACTGATGCCCTATGACGCCTTTCTGACCGAAGCGCGCGAGTCGAAATACGATTTCGACTATCTCGCGACCCGCTTCGGCGTGAGTTTCGAGCAAGCCTGCCACCGCGCCACCGCCATGCAACGCGAAGGGGCGCAAGGCGTGCCCTTCTTCTTTCTGCGCGTCGACAAGGCGGGCAATGTCACCAAGCGGTTCAATGCCACGGATTTTCATCTGGCCGAATATGGCGGCGCCTGTCCGAAACTCGATGTGCATATGACCTTCCGCCTGCCGGGGCGGATCGTGTCGCAACTGGTGGAAATGCCCGACAGCTCGCAATATTTCGTCTTCGCGCGCACGGTCGACCGCCCCACATTCGAGCGTCACGGGCAGGACAACCGCCTTGCCGTCGCGATGGGCTGCACCATCGCCCATGCGACCGAGATCGGCTATGCCGAAGGCATTGCGCTGCAGGGCGCGCAGGCGACCCCCATCGGGATCAACTGCCGCATCTGCCCGCGCGCTGGCTGCGAGCAACGCGCCCATCAGGCGAGCGTGCTCAAGACCCCGGTCGATGAAAGCCGCCGCGGGGCGACCCGCTACGACGCCTGACGCCTGACGCCTGACGCCTGCGCATTGGGCGCGGGCCGAACCCCGAGACATTGCGACCCGAAATCCTCTCGTCAGCCGGGAATTTCCTTCCTATAGTCGGGCGCGGCACAAGAAAAATCCGCCGCTTCTCGTCCTCAACAGGGAAAACACCATGACCAGACCCGCCGCATTCCTGACCCGCCGCGCGCTTCTCGGCAGCGCCGCTGCAGGCGCGCTCGTCGCCAGCGCCGCGACACTCACCCCCAGCCCCCTGCGCGCGGATGAACCGCTGCGTGTTGCGGGCATCTATACAGTGCCCGTCGAACAGCAATGGGTGAGCCGCATCCATCTCGCCGCCGAAACTGCCGCCGAGCGTGGTGACATCACCTATACCTTCACCGAGAATGTCTCGAATACCGACTACGCCCGCGTCATGCGCGAATATGCCGAAGCGGGCGTGCAGCTCATCGTGGGTGAGGTTTTCGGCGTCGAGCAGGAAGCGCGCGAAGTGGCCGCTGAATACCCGAATGTGGCCTTCCTGATGGGGTCGAGCTTTCTCGAAGATGACGCCCTGCCGAATTTCGCGGTCTTCGACAACTATATTCAGGACGCGGCCTATCTGACCGGGCTGATCGCGGGCGCGATGACGGAATCGGCCAATATCGGCATGGTCGGCGGCTTCCCCATCCCCGAGGTCAATCGCCTGATGCATGCCTTCATGGCCGGCGCGCGCGAAGTGAACCCGGAGATCCGCTTTCAGGTGGCCTTCATCGGCTCATGGTTCGACCCGCCCCGCGCCAAGGAAACGGCGTTCGGGATGATCGAAGCGGGCGCGGATGTGATGTATGCCGAACGCTTCGGCGTGGCCGATGCGGCGCAGGAACGCGGTGTGCTGGCCATCGGCAATGTGATCGACACGCAGCCTGATTACCCCGATACGGTCGTCGCCTCCGCGATCTGGCATTTCGAGCCGACGCTGGATGCCGCCATCGCTGCGGTGAAGGCAGGCGAATTCGTGGCTGCGAATTACGGCGTCTATTCCTACATGATCCACGGCGGCTCCTCGCTCTCGCCGCTCGGCACTTTCGAGGGCCGCGTGCCCGAGGAAATCATGGCATTGGTCGCCCAGCGCGAGCAGGAAATCCTCGACGGGACATTCGTCGTCGAGATCAATGATGATGAACCACGGTCCGGCGGATGACCCTTCCCCCCAAGGCGCAGGACCCCATCCTGCGCCTCTCTGCGATCACCAAACGCTTCGGCCCGCTCGTCGCCAATGACGCGGTCGATCTGGACCTGAACGCAGGCGAGGTCGTCGCACTACTGGGCGAAAATGGCGCGGGCAAGACCACGCTGATGAACATCCTGTTCGGCCATTACACCGCCGATGAAGGCAGGGTCGAAGTCTTTGGCGACGCCCTGCCGCAGGGCAATCCGCGCGCGGCGCTCGCGGCAGGTGTGGGGATGGTGCACCAGCATT
>PXDM01000113.1 GCA_003565055.1 Paracoccaceae bacterium | reverse complement strand
TCGCGTCATTATCGACATTGACGAGCACGGTGTCACAAGCCGTCGTGGCTTCCTGAATGGCCCCGGAAGGGTGACCGACAGTGTAGACAATCGCATCGACATTGTTGTCGCAGAGCGCCAGCGACTGCTCTGCCGGGGGCAGTTCCGTGGCCTGAGCGAAGCTGTCAGTGGTCCAGCCCATCGCTTCCATCACGACATCCATCGTGCCGCGCTGGCCAGAGCCGGGATTGCCGATATTGACGCGCTTGCCTTCGAGATCGTCGAAATTCGTGATCCCGGCATCGGCGCGTGCCACGACAGTGAAGGGTTCAGGATGCAGCGAGAACACTGCGCGCAAGCCTTCGAAAGCGCCATCATCCTCGAAGCGCGATGTGCCGTTGAACGCATGATACTGCCAGTCGGACTGGGCGACGCCGAATTCCAGCTCGCCCGAGCGGATCGCGTTGATGTTGAAGATCGAGCCGCCGGTCGATTCGACACCGCAGCGGATGCCATGCTCGGCACGATCACGATTGACCAGACGGCAGACCGCGCCGCCCGCAGGGTAATAGACACCCGTCACGCCCCCGGTGCCGATCGAGATGAATTTCTCCTGTGCAAGCGCGCTTGTGCCCATCAGAAGACCAGCGGTCATGATCCCGGTCGTGAGAGATTTTTTCATGTATTCCTCCAGTTGCTGGACTGCCTGCTCCGGGCAGCCTCTTTGGGTTTTTTGGGTTTCTTGCGGTCCCGGGTCTTTGCCACGCACCGCTCCCAATGTTCGGAGTGGACTGTGGCCGCGCCACCCTGTCAAGCGTCAAAGCGCTTTGAGACAGTCACAAATGCTCTAAACCTACTGACTTGCTGATGTTTTTGCGAAACGCCATCATTGCCCAAGCTTGCTGCGGCAAATTGGGCACAACACTGCGCAACCCTGCCTGAACGCAGGCTGCGGCTGTTGGTTCCGTGATTGCGCCCCGAATCAGACGCGCTCAGAGCGGCAGGCGGCGCTCCGCGATACCCACGAACCAGCTGCAGCCGTATGGGATGATCTCATCGTTGAAATCATATTGCGGATGATGCAGCCCCGGTCCCTCACCTGCACCGAGGACGATATAAGCTCCCGGCCGCTCTTCCAGCATATAGGCGAAATCCTCACCGCCCATATTATAGCCTGCATGCAGGCACTGCCCGGAGACCTCCAGCGCTACATCGCGCGCAATGGCAGTCTGGTCGGGATGGTTCACCATGACCGGATAGCCTTCCATGAAATCGACCTCAGCCACGGCCCCGAAGCTCTGCGCAGTCTGCGTGGCGATGGCTCGCAGACGGTCCGCCGCCAGTTCGCGCAAAGCTGCGTCATGCGTGCGGATCGTGCCGCGCAGTTCAACACGCTGAGGGATGACGTTGAACGCCTCGCTGTCACTTTGCACGCCGCAGACCGAGAGCACGATATTCTCGACCGGGTCGGCGCTGCGGCTGGCGACCGATTGCAGCGCAAGGATCATATGGCTCGTGGACAGCACCGGGTCGAAGGTCATATGCGGCTTGGCGGCATGCCCGCCGCGCCCCTCGATGGTGATGTGGAACTCGTCGCAGGCGGCATAGAACGCGCCCGGCCGGATGTTGAATTCGCCCAAGGGATGGCCGGGGCGGTTGTGCATCGCGTAGACTTCCGCGATGCCGAACCGCTCCATCAGCCCTGCCTCGCACATCACCTTGGCCCCTGCCCCGCCTTCCTCGGCGGGTTGGAAGATCACGGCGACTGTGCCGTCGAAATTGCGCGTCTCGGCCAGATATTGCGCGGCGCCGAGCAGCATCGCCGTGTGCCCGTCATGCCCGCAGGCATGCATCAGCCCGTGATGGATCGAGGCATAGGGCAGCCCGGTCGCCTCGGGGATCGGCAGCGCGTCCATATCGGCGCGCAGCCCGATGACCCGGCCCGATATGGTCTTGCGTCCGTGGATCAGCCCGACAACGCCCGTCACACCGATGCCCTCTTCCACGACATCGCAGCCGAATTCCCGCAACTTCTCGGCGACGATCCTTGCAGTGCGGTGGCAATCGAAGCCCAATTCGGGATGGGCGTGAAAATCGCGCCGCCATTCGGTGATCTGCGGCAGGGTCTCGGCGAAACGGTTGCGGATGGGCATGGGGGTCCTGTCTGGCTGATACCCGGCAAGCTAGACCCCTGCGACGCAGACGACAAGCCTTGCGGCTCAATCCTCGAAGAGTTCCGACTGGCCGGAGCGCGGGCTGTCGTCGTCCTCATCCTCCTCGGGCGCGGGCGTGCCTGGCATGGCGCGCGCATCCAGCAGCCCCGCTTCGCGCAGCTCTTTCAGCCCCGGCAGATCGCGCGCAGTCTCCAGCCCGAAATGATCGAGGAATTCCTCGGTCACCACAAAAGTCACCGGCCGCCCCGGTGTCATGCGCCGCCGCCCCAGCCGGATCCAGCCCATTTCCAGCAACTGATCAATCGTACCGCGCGACACGGCCACGCCGCGGATTTCCTCGATCTCGGCGCGGGTGGCGGGCTGGTGATAGGCGATGATCGCCAACGTCTCGATGGCCGCGCGCGAGAGTTTGCGCGTCTCGACCCGTTCGGACTGCATCAGCC
Organism: Paracoccaceae bacterium; assembly: GCA_003565055.1. GTDB lineage: Bacteria > Pseudomonadota > Alphaproteobacteria > Rhodobacterales > Rhodobacteraceae > Roseinatronobacter. The sequence continues at coordinate 965 of PXDM01000113.1, read as the reverse complement.
AGCCCAGATCCGGCGCGGTGCGAAAGGCATAGGCATCGCCCACGCGCGCCAGCGTCACGCCACGCCCCTCATAGCGCGAGCGCAGATGCACCAGCGCTTCCGCCGCGTCGCAGTTCGCAGGCAGACGCGCGGAGATCTGCGCCAGTGTCAGCGGCTCCGCGCTGGCGAACAGGATCGCCTCGATCATGCGTTCCTGTTCGGCCATGGGCGGCGCAGGAAAAAGGCTTTCCGTGGGCGTGACAGGCTGATCCATGTGCCTCATTGCCCGGATTTGCGGCGCAGATGCAAGGGCGCGAAGGTGTCGGACTGGCGCAGCTCGATCTGGCCCTGTTTCGCAAGCTCCAAGGTCGCCGCGAAGGTCGAGGCGATGGCCGAGCGTTTTCGCGCAGGCACCCCGCGCCAGCCTTCGGGCAGCCAGGCTTGCAGGCTGGTCCAGTCACTCGCCCCCGGCACCAGCGCCGAAAGCCGTGCGAGCGCGGCCTCATAGGGGTAGATGTCGGAGCGATCGAACGCATAAGGGCGAAAATCGTCGCGCGTGCGCAGCCGTGCATAGGCGCGCATCAGGTCGATCAGGCTCGCCTCGAACCGGGTCTTGCGCGACACGGCCAAGGCTTCGGGCGCGCCCCGCGCGAAGAAATCGCGGCCCTTCTGGTCGCGCCCCATCAGCCGCGCGGCAACTTCGCGCATGGCCTGCAAGCGCTCCAGCTGCCAGGCCAGGTGCGCCGCCAGTTCCTCGCCCGATGGCCCCTCCTCACTCGGGTCGGGTGGCAGCAAGAGGCGCGATTTCAGGAAGGCCAGCCAGGCGGCCATGACAAGATAATCCGCCGCCAATTCGATGCGCAGCGACCGCGCGCGCTCGATGAAGCCCAGATATTGCTCAGCCAGATGCAGCACGGAAATCCGCCGCAGATCGACCTTCTGGGTGCGCGAGAGGGTCAGCAACAGATCGAGCGGGCCTTCGAACC
>PXDM01000128.1 GCA_003565055.1 Paracoccaceae bacterium | reverse complement strand
GATGGCCCCCATATCTGCGCGAGAGATCTGAGGAGCGGGTGCGCATGGGATATACCAAGACTGCCATTCTGATGGCCGCAATGACGGCGCTGTTCATGGGGATCGGCTATCTGCTGGGCGGGGGCTTCGGGCTGTTGCTGGCCTTCGGCGTGGCCGCGGCGATGAATGCCCATGCCTATTGGAATTCCGACAAGGCCGTGCTGCGGATGCACAATGCGCAGGAATGCAATTCGCAGGTCCATCCCGGTCTGCAGCGCATGGTGCACCGGCTGGCCGATGACGCAGGCATGCCCCATCCCAAGGTCTATGTGATCAACGAAGACCAGCCCAACGCATTCGCCACCGGGCGCAACCCCGAGAATGCGGCTGTGGCGGCGACTACAGGGCTGTTGCGGCGCATGTCGGATGAGGAAGTCGCCGCAGTGATGGCGCATGAACTCGCCCATATCAAGAATTACGACACGCTGATCATGACCGTGACCGCGACTTTCGCGGGGGCGATCTCGATGCTGGCGAATTTCGCGATGTTCTTTCGCGGCGGACGCAATCAAGGTGCGGGCGGCGCGATTGCGGCGATTGCGGGGATGATCCTCGCGCCAATGGCGGCGGCCATCGTGCAGATGGCGATCTCACGCTCGCGCGAATATGAGGCCGACCGCGTGGGGGCGGCGATCTGTGGCAACCCGCTGTGGCTCGCCTCGGCGCTGGAGAAAATCCAGGGCTTTGCGTCGCGCATCGACTATGACCGGGCCGAAGCCAACCCGCAGACGGCGCATATGTTCATCATCAACCCGCTACATGTCCACAAGCGCGACAAGCTTTTCTCGACCCATCCGAACACGGAAAACCGGATTGCGGCGCTGGTGAAACTGGCCGATGACGCGGGTGCCGCACGCGCAGCCCCGGCTGGACGGCAAAACCCCTGGGGCTGACGCCCCCGCCCGCGCCCGGCTGTAGGGTGCGTGCTTGCCACGCACCTTTTTCCCGGTGTCAAACCGGATGAAGCTCGTGGCGTCCTTCGTCGTTGAGCACCCAAACACGCCGATCCTCGATCACCACAGCCGTCAACGGGCCACCATAGCCCGCGCGGCTGTCGATATTCACCCGGTTGCGGTAATGCATCGGGCGCGGGATCGCCGTATGGCCATGCACGACCAGCGGCCCGTGATCGCGGCTGTCCGTCAGGAAGGGTTCGCGGATCCACAGAAGATCCTGCACCTCTTGGGCGTCAAGCGGCACGCCGGGGCGAATACCCGCATGCACATGCAAGAGCGCGCCATGCATGAAGCGTATCGGGCACGCCTGCAGAAAGGCGATATCTTCCGGGGGCACCGCGTCAAGCGCAAGTTGGCGCGCTTTCTTGATGTGAAAACTCGTCGGGCGATAAAGCCCGTAGGACATCAGTGTCTCTGCACCACCAATCGCCGGATGCAGATAGCTCAAGCCCTCGCGCAGATGCGGGTCGGACCAGTCCGGCGCGGTCAGGAAGCGCTCGAAAAGCCGGTCGTGATTGCCTTTCAGCACCACCCAGGGCGCACCGCCCTCAACCCCCTCGCGCAGAAAGCGGATCACGCCCGCGCTGTCAGGGCCGCGATCCACCAGATCGCCCAGATGCACCACAGGCGCGTCCCAATCGCCGGTGCGTCGGCGATCGGCCTCGATCCAGCGATACACCTCTTGCAAGAGCGCAAGCTGGCCGTGAATGTCGCCGATGGCATAGCTGCGCATGCTGCGGTCCTGTGCAAGTGGTCCTCTCAGGGCATGGCGCTATCGCCCCATGCCCTGATCAGAGCCTAGCCTCAGGCGACGTCAAAAGCCAGCGGGCGCACTTGCTGGAACAGGCCCGTCTCGCGCAACTGGTCGAGCACAGGCTCGGGCGGTTGTGCATCGAGATAGAGAAGCGCAATCGCATCCGCACCAGAGGCCGAACGACCCAGCGTGAAATTCGCGATATTCACGCCGCCATCGCCTAGAGTCTGCCCCAAGGTGCCGATGATGCCCGGCACATCGCGATTCGTGGTGTAGAGCATATGCGCGCCCACTTCCGCGTCGATATTGATACCCTTGATCTGGATGAAACGCGGCTTGCCGTCCGAGAAGACCGTGCCCGCGATGGAGCGCTCGCGCGTCTCGGTCACGACGGTCAGTTTGATATAGGCATCAAACACCCCGGATTTCGCTTGCGTCGTGGTCGAGATCTTCACCCCGCGCTCGCGCGCCACAACCGGGGCGGAGACCATGTTCACATCCGGGTTGGTGGCCGCCATGATGCCCGCAATCGCCCCGCAGCCCAGCGCGTCGAGATTCATCTCCGCCACTTTGCCGTCATAGAGAATGTTGATGGCCTTGATCGGCTCGTCCGTCAACTGGCCCGCAAATGCGCCCAGATGACGCGCCAAATGCAGCCACGGCCCCATGACCTTGGCTTCCTCGGCCGTGACCGAGGGCATGTTCAGCGCGTTCTGCACCGCGCCCGAGACAAGGTAATCGGCCATCTGCTCGGCCACTTGCAGCGCGACATTTTCCTGCGCTTCGGTGGTCGACGCGCCCAGATGTGGCGTGCAAACGACATTCGGCAGACCGAAAAGCGGGTTCTCGGTGGCGGGCTCCACTTCGAACACATCGAGCCCCGCGCCTGCGACATGGCCCGATTTCAGCGCCTCGGCGAGTGCCGCCTCGTCAATCAGCCCACCCCGCGCGCAATTGACGATCCGCACACCGGGCTTGGTCTTGGCGATGTTTTCTGCCGACAGGATATTGCGCGTCTTGTCGGTCAGCGGCACATGCAGCGTGATGAAATCAGCGCGTGCCAAGAGCTCGTCCAACTCGACCTTGGTGACGCCCAGCTTGACCGCGCGTTCTTCCGACAGGAACGGATCATAGGCCACGACCTTCATGCGCAGCCCCAGCGCGCGGTCGCAGACGATCCCGCCGATATTGCCCGCCCCGATCACGCCCAGCGTCTTGCCGGTCAGCTCCACGCCCATGAAGCGCGACTTCTCCCATTTGCCCGCATGGGTCGAGGCATTGGCCTCGGGGATCTGGCGCGCGACGGCCATCATCAGCGAAATCGCATGTTCCGCCGTTGTGACCGAATTGCCGAAGGGCGTGTTCATCACGATCACGCCTTTTTTCGACGCGGCCGGAATATCGACATTATCGACCCCGATCCCGGCGCGGCCAATGACCTTGAGGTTGGGGGCGGCGGCGAGGATCTTCTCGGTGACCTTGGTGGCCGAGCGGATCGCGAGGCCGTCATACTGGCCGATGACTTCGAGCAGCCGCTCCTTGTCCTTGCCAAGTTTCGGCTCGAAGGTGACATCAATGCCGCGATCGCGGAAGATCTGGACAGCGGTTTCCGACAGCGCGTCAGAGACGAGAACTTTGGGTGCCATGGTTGTGGCTCCTTGATACGATTGGGAAAGATAAGGGCAGCAGGGCCGCACCCTGCTGCGCAGATGGGATCAGGCCGCCGCGGACAGGGCAGCGCGCTCAGCGTGATAGGCCCAGTCGAGCCAGCCCATCAGCGCCACGACATCAGAGGTCTCGACCGTCGCGCCGCACCAGATGCGCAGGCCCGCCGGCGCGTCGCGGTAAGCGCCGATATCGAGCGCCACGCCTTCCGCTTCCAGCCGCTTGGCGACCGCTTTGGCGAAAGCCGCGCCGTCGGGGATGACCGGATCGGTGAATTTCAGGCAGACGCTGGTGGTCGAAGCGGTTGCCGGATCTTCGGCCAGATTGGCGATCCAGTCACGCGACCCGCAGAACTCCGCGATCACGCCCGCATTGGCCTCGCAACGCGCGATCAGCGCAGGCAAACCGCCAATCGACCGCGCCCAGTCCAGCGCCACCAGATAATCCTCGACCGCGAGCATGGAGGGCGTGTTGATCGTCTCGCCCTTGAAAATGCCCTCTATCAGCTTGCCGCCCTTGGTCATGCGGAAAATCTTCGGCAAAGGCCAGGGCGGGTTGTAGCTTTCCAACCGCTCAACGGCGCGCGGGGACAGGATCAGCATGCCATGCGCGGCCTCGCCGCCCATGACCTTCTGCCAGGAAAATGTCACGACATCGAGCTTGTCCCAGGGCAGGTCCATCGCAAAGGCCGCCGAGGTCGCATCGCAGATCGTCAACCCCGCGCGGGTCTCCGGGATCATCTCGCCATGCGGCATGCGCACGCCCGAGGTCGTGCCGTTCCAGGTAAACACAACATCCGTGTCGTAATTCACCGCCGCCATATCGACGATCTGCCCGTAATCGGCAGTGCGCACATCCGCGTCGAGCTTCAGCTGCTTGACCGCATCCGTGACCCAGCCCGCGCCGAAGCTCTCCCAGGCGACCATCGTGACCGGACGCGCGCCCAAGAGTGACCACATCGCCATTTCGACCGCGCCTGTGTCGGATGCGGGCACGATCCCGATCCGGTAGTCGTCGGGCACGCCGAGGATCTCGCGCGTCTCGTCAATCGCGGCCTTCAGCTTGGCTTTGCCCACAGCCGCCCGGTGCGAGCGGCCCAGAGGCGCGTCAGCCAAGAGATCAAGCGAGAATGTGGGGATTTTGGCGCAGGGGCCAGAAGAAAAGCGCGGATTGGCCGGGCGCTTGGCCGGTTGTGCAGGTCCAGTCATGGTATCCTTCCAGATATGTGCCCTTCGTTGGGGAAGGGTGTCCCACGCACGGCCTTACGCCCCGATCCGCTCTGGCGCAAGATGGAAAATTGCACTAGAGCGCCGCTCGGGCGCGCAAAAACGACGCGGCCCGCTGATCCAAGCTGCCCGGAGCGCACTGCCATGTTTGTCGCCACCTTGCTCACCGACCCCGCCACGCCCACGCTCGACGCGACCACGGTGGAAGCGCTGCGCAATGCCTGGGGCGGGGGCGCGGCGCGCTGGCTCAATCCCGGCATCGCCGCCGAATTCGATCTCGCGCAGATGCCCGACAACCGCTGGCAGGTCTGGAAAGACCTGCAGGCGCGCGGGCTCGATCTGGCGGTGCAGCCGCGCGCGGGGCGGCGCAAGCGCATGCTGCTGGCGGATATGGACAGCACCATGATCGAACAGGAATGCATTGACGAGCTGGCCGATGAAGCCGGGGTCGGGGCGCATGTCGCGGGCATCACCGCCCGCGCGATGAATGGTGAGCTGGATTTCGAGGACGCGCTACGCGAACGTGTGGCGCTGCTCAAGGGCCTCGACGCAGCCGTGATCGACCATGTGCTGGCGACCCGCATCACCTACACATCCGGTGGGAGCGCTTTGATCGCCACGATGAAGGCCCATGGCGGGCATGCCGCGCTGGTCTCGGGCGGGTTCACGGCCTTCACCGCCCAAGTCGCCGCCCATCTCGGTTTCGACGAACATCGCGCCAACACGCTCCATGTCGAAGCTGGCGCGCTCACCGGCACGGTCGCCGAGCCCATTCTAGGCCGCGCGGCCAAGGTCGCGGCTCTGGATGAGATCACCGCGCGGCTGGGGATAACACCCGCCGATGTGATCGCCGTGGGCGACGGGGCGAATGATCTGGGCATGTTGGGGCGTGCGGGCGCGGGCGTGGCGCTGCACGCTAAACCTGCGGTCGCCGCCCAATGCGATCTGCGCATCAACCATGGCGATCTGACCGCGCTGCTCTATCTGCAGGGCTACAGTGTGGATGAATTTTCCACCGCGACCTGAGCCAGCGCGGTTTTTCAGCGCTCCCCCGCTGGCGATGCGTCGCGCCTTGTGCCATCGTTTGATCTGAGCGCAACCTGGGGAAAACCATGCCGATCAAGAACAGATTTTCCGAAATGCTGCCCGAGATCACGGCCTGGCGGCATGATTTCCACGCCCATCCGGAAATCCTCTATGACTGCCACCGCACCGCCGGAATCGTCGCCGAAAAGCTGCGCGAGTTTGGCTGTGACGAGGTGGTCGAGGGCATCGGGCGCACAGGCGTTGTGGGCGTGATCCGGGGCAAATCGACGGGTTCGGGCCGCGTGGTGGGCCTGCGCGCGGATATGGACGCGCTGCCCATCCATGAGGCGACAGGGCGCGATTATGCCTCGCGCGAGCCGGGCAAGATGCATGCTTGCGGGCATGACGGGCACACGGCGATGCTGCTGGGGGCGGCCAAATATCTGGCCGAGACGCGCAATTTCGACGGCACAGTGGTTGTGATCTTCCAGCCCGCCGAAGAAGGCGGTGGCGGCGGTGACGCGATGTGCCGCGACGGGTTGATGGCGCGGTTTGGCGTGCAGGAAGTCTACGGCATGCATAACTGGCCCGGCACGCCTGCGGGCACATTCGCGATCCGTCCGGGGCCGTTTTTCGCCGCCACCGATCAGTTCGAAATCACGGTCGAAGGGCGCGGCGGCCACGCGGCCAAACCCCATCACTGCATCGACACGACACTGATCGCCGCGCATATCGTCGTGGCGCTGCAGAGCATCGTCAGCCGCAATGCCGACCCGACGCAGGAGGTCGTGGTCTCGGTCACCTCTTTTGTCACCGAAAGTCAGGCCTTCAACGTGATCCCGCAGCATGTGACGCTGCGCGGGACGGTGCGCACGCTCAGCGACGAGATGCGCGCGCTCGCCGAAACCCGCCTGACGGCGCTCACCGAGCAGGTCGCGGCGGCTTTCGGTGGGGCCGCGCGCGTCGATTACCGGCGCGGCTATCCGGTCATGGTGAATGCTGAGCTCGAGACTGGCCACGCCATTGACGCCGCGCGCGCCGTGGCCGGGGGCTGCGCCGAAGCGCCGCTGGTCATGGGCGGCGAGGATTTCGCTTATATGCTCAATGAGCGGCCCGGCGCCTATATCCTTGTCGGCAACGGCGACAGCGCCGACGTGCATCACCCGGCTTATGATTTCAACGACGCCATCATCCCGGCGGGCTGCAGCTATTGGGTGGAGCTCGCCGAGCAACGCTTGCGCGCCGGATGACGCGGAAAAGAGAAAGCCCCGGATCGTTCCGGGGCTTTTTCGTCACCTGTGTCGGCTCACTGGCAGGGCGCTTCGTAATAGGTGCCGTCGCCGCGCGCATAGGCGCATTGGCCCGTCGCATCATTCCGCGCCAGAAGTGTCCCGGCGGCTGCCCCCGCGACTGTGGTCAGGATCGTCCAGTTGGTGTTCGCCCCGAGCAGATTGCCCACGGCAAGCCCCCCGGCCGCGCCAACCACGCCTCCCGCGATGCTCCGTTCGGTCTGCGTCATCTGGCAACCGGCCAAAGCCAGCGTTGCCGCGAGAATGGTTGCAGAAAACAGCTTGCTCATCTGAAGTCCTTTCAAGATGTTGGTCATTACATGCGCCAGCTTAGCAGAATATTCGTTGCTGTCATCCCGCAGCGCCCTGATCGGCGTCACATTGCCGAACTTCCCTGTTCTGAACGATTTTGCGACGTGAGGCGTCAGGCGAAATCAATGCGGATCGACAATCCGCTGGGATTTTGCGTCATCACATATTTGGCGTGCTGCTTGCGCAGTTCCGCCCGTGCGAGGCCGAAATGGATCTGTGCGGAAGAAAGTTCGGCGAAACTGACCGGCTGTTCCAGCCGCGCCCATAACTCGTCATTGATCTTGAAGCGCTCCGAGACTGTAGTGAAGGCCAGCCCTTCGGCCGTGTCGTCGATCTCGATCCGGCCGCCCCATGGCAGGGCTGTTTCCAGACACATCAGCATCAAGAAGACCAGCTTGACCTGACGCCGCGACAGTTCCGCCGTGCTGTTCCACTGATACCGTTGTTTCTGGTGCTTTTCCATCGCGCTCAGGATCGACAGGATTTCAGCCCGCCCGATCTTCTGATCTGCCGAGACTCGCCCCAGCGCGATCCGATAGAAGCGCAATCGCGTCGTCGCACTTTCAACGCTCTGCGTGATCAGCTCGAATTCCGGTCCACCGTGCTGCTGCGAGAGTTGCAGCAATTCCAGCCCGTTGCTGATCGCGCCCATGGGGCTGACAAGGTCGTGGCAGATGCGCGAAGCCAGCGATGCCGAGAGGTCAAGCGCCTCGTTTGTCATTTGATCTGCTCGGCCTGCGGCGTTATTGGTTTGCGTATGAGCCATCTTGTCTTTGCCCCTGGAATGTTCGTTCGTCACCCTGACCACCCGTGTTGGGGCATTGGACAGGTGCAATCGCGTGTGGATGCGTATGTCACCGTTATGTTCTCCGATGCCGGTAAAAAGGTCATTAATGCCTCGCGAATTTCTTTGGTGCTTGTTCCCGACCATGATCTGTAGGCTCACACAACCATTGCGTGCGTTCAAGCGTGATTGCAGAAACAAAGTGTTTAGAGCGGATGCCTCATCTCGCCATGCCTGAACACGCGGAAAATAAAGGCAAAATTATGGCGCGCGCGCTGGCCTCGACAGGCTGCGCAACGGGGGCTGCGCGGCTCACTGTTCGACTTGCGCGCGATCAAATCGACCTGCACGCCGCACAGCGCCTGCGCTACCGGGTGTTTGTCGAGGAGCTCGGAGCGGACGGCCCCTTGGTGGATCACGCGGCACGTCTTGAGAAAGACGCTTTTGACCCGATTTTCCACCATTTGCTCCTGATTGACGAGACACGCGACCCCGCCGCAGGGGATCACGTTGTGGGCGCCTATCGGCTGTTGCCGGATCACCTGCAGGCGGCAGCTGGTGGTTTTTATTGCGATGCCGAGTTTGATCTGACGCCCTTGCGCCGCTCTGGTCGACGCCTGCTGGAATTGGGTCGGTCCTGTATTTCGCCCGAACATCGTGGCGGAATTGGGGTGTTGCAAATGTGGCACGGTCTTGCGGAATATGCGCGCGCCCACGAAATAGAGCTTCTCTTCGGCGCGGCCAGTTTTCCCGGAATCGACCCCGCTACATGGTCGCAGGCGCTCAGTTGCCTGCATCACGACCATCTGGCGCCTGCGCATTTGCGGGTGAGCTCGCAGCAGCGCAACGCCTTCATCCCCCTGCCACCGGAGGCGCTCGACCGCAAGCAGGCCATGGCCCAGATGCCGCCGCTGATCCGCTCCTACCTGCGACTTGGCGCGACCGTCGGGCAAGGTGTGTTCATTGACCACGCTTTTCGGACGACCGATATCTGTATTGTTCTCGATGTGGAAACAGTGAATTTCCCGGCGCGTAATCTTGGAGCTCTGGTGAGCATGCCCGGTGCCGGGATCCGATGACCTGGGACTCGCAGGAGCCGCCCCCCTGGCCTGACATTCCGTTGCGCGCATGGCCGCGCGTCGGGCTGCGTCTCGGGGCGTTGGCGAGCCTCCTCGGTCTGGGGCTGACGCTGCATCTGGGCTTGCGGCTCATCGAGCGCGCGCTTCTCGGATCGCGCCGCGTGCTGAGCGCCGCGCTCACGCAGGGCGTCTGCCGCGCCGCGCTGCGCGTGATCAGACTGCGGATGCAGATCGAAGGGCAGCCTCTGCGCGGGCGCGGCGCGCTGGTGGCCAATCATGCCTCATGGCTCGATATTTTTGTCCTCAACGCCGCGACGCAGGTCACTTTCGTCTCCAAGGCCGAAGTCGCGGGATGGCCCGGCATCGGCCTGCTTGCGCGTGCGACGGGGACGCTCTTCATCCGTCGCGACCGCAAAGAGGCCGCGCAACAGGCGCGAATCCTCGCGGCGCGGCTGAGCGCCGGGGACAGGCTTTTGTTCTTCCCGGAGGGAACAAGCTCCGATTCTTTGCGCGTTCTGCCCTTCAAATCCACGCTTTTTGCGGCCTTTCTCACGCCCGCTTTGCGCGATTTCCTGCGGATACAACCTGTTAGTGTGTCCTACCGGGTAGCGGATCAGGACGACCAGCGGGCCTTGGCCTGGTGGGGCGGGATGGAATTTGCAGGTCATCTGCTGCGGGTGCTCGCGCAAAGGCGTGCGGGGCAGGTGACGCTGATTTTCCATTCGCCTGTCCAGGTGACCGAAGAGCAGGATCGCAAGGCGCTGGCATTGGCCTGCGAGACAGCCGTCCGGGCTGGATTTGCGCGCGAGCATGGCGCGTGAATGCAGCCCGCGACCTGACCACGGATAAGCCCGGCGGCGCAAAAGCCCGGCCGCGCAGAACGCATGAAAAAAGGACTGCCTGTCGCCAGGCAGCCCTCTTCATGCGGGGCCGCTCACGACCCTGCGCCACGGATCAGTCCTGTGCCGCCTCATTCAGAAGGCCCAGGACGTCAATGCGGTCCTGTTCATTGCGCAAGCCGCGAAAGGCCATCTGGTTGCCGGGAATGTAGCTGTCGGGGTTTTCCAGCCAGGCGAGCAGGCTTTCCACACTCCAAGCCCCGCCATGGTCCTGCAGCGCGCGCGAATAGCGCCAGCCTTCGGCGCTCGCCACGTCGCGACCGATGATCCCGACCAGATGCGGGCCACCGCGATTTTGCTCCGCGTCGTAAACATGACAGGCCGCACATTGCCGCCAGACGCGCTGGCCGTTCTCCAGATCCGCACTGGCCAGCAGCGCCACGGCGTCATCCGGCGCAGCTGTGTCAGCGCTTGCCTCTGCACCCTCGGCGGGCGCGTCTTCCTCGGTCTGCGCGACCCCGGCAGGCGCATCTTCTGCTGGCGCGTCGTCCTGTGCGACAGGGTCCGCGCTGTCTTCGACTGCATCATCCGCTGTTTCGGCCAAGTCCGTGGGCGTTTCACGCGGCTCATCTTCTGCCATGTCGGGAGCTGCGACATCGGCTTCGGTCGCGGCTGCGGCGATTTCGGCATCCGCAGGCGCAGACTCCGCTTCCGCGGCCTCGGCCAGATCGACTTCCGAGCTCTCTGGCTCTGGCTCCGCGTCAGCTTCCGGTATGCGCGCCGCCAGAGCTGCCTCGCTCGCGAGATCGCGCGGCACCCGGTAGACCGAGGGCACGCTCGCCCCGGAGCCGTCATCGTCTTGCGACAGCCGCGCGGCTTCGCGTGCAGCCACGGCGCGGTCGCGGGCGCCGAAGGAATCCACGATCACGATCAGGAACAGCAATGCCGTCCCCCCAATAACCGCGAGCCGCAGGGTCTGATCCTGCAGAAGACGGTTCTGGATAGTTCTCAGCCAGTTTTCCATTATACACCCCTGAATAGGCATGGTCCGTTACGAAATCCTTGACGAAGCATATATTTCGTCAGCGGCCAAGTCCAACTATGACGCGCCGGTCGCGCGCCTGACCCTCTGCGTCGTCGCCCGGTCATTCTGCCACTTGATGCCTGCGAACTGGACGCGATAAGTTGTCACATACCTGTTACAATGTCAGGCTAACAGCATGATATTGACCTGTGCGCCGCGATAAAGGACCGGTGAGATGTGCAAGACCCGAAACTTCCGCCGCCGGACCGACGTCACCCGCGCGGCCCCGATCCCGGCCTGAGCGTGCGGCGATGGACGGATTGCCGGACATGAGCGCCACGGTCTTTGCAGACCTGATCGCGGCCTTGCCCCAGCCGGTCATTGTCGTGGGGGCGGATGAATTCGTGCAGGCCGCCAATCCCGCGGCCACGGAGCTTTTCGGCACCCGCATCCACGGTGCGCCGATCCGCGCCTTCCTGCGCCAGCCCGAGCTTTCGGCGATGCTTGATCGGGTGTTTGGCGGCCAAAGCGCGGGCAATGCGTCTTTTGTCACGCATTCCGCCTCGCAAGAGACCATCTGGCGGGTGGTCGCGCGCCAGAGCCTTGCGGGTGTCTTCGTCCTGACCTTTACCGATGTCTCCGAGATCGAGGCCGCCGAAGCCCAGCGGCGTGATTTCGTGGCCAATGTCAGCCATGAGCTGCGCTCGCCGCTCACTGTGCTCGCAGGGTTCATCGAGACGCTGCAGGGCCCGGCTGGCGAGGATGCCGGGACGCGGGCGGAGTTTCTAGCGATCATGAGCGAACAGGCCGCGCGGATGAGCGGGCTTGTCGCGGATCTGTTGTCGCTCAGCCGGGTCGAGGCCGTCGAGAAGGTTCGCCCGCGCACACCCGTTTCGCTTGATCAAGTGCTCAAGGCGACGCTCGCTGCCCTGCGCCCGCAGATCGAGGGGGCCGCGATGCAGCTCGATTATGAAGTGCCCGACAGCCTGCCCGAGATCCCGGGCGATTACGACCAGCTTGTGCAGGTGTTCCACAACCTGATCGAGAACGGGTTGAAATACGGCGCAAGCGGCAGACGGCTGGAGATTTCGGCGCAGCATCTGCCGCAGATGCCGGGCTTTGAGGGCGCGGCGCTGCGCGTCTCGATCCGGGATTTCGGCGAAGGGATCGACCCGATCTACATCCCGCGCCTGACGGAACGCTTCTACCGTGTCGACAAGGCGCGCTCGCGCGACAGTGGCGGCACCGGGCTGGGGCTCGCGATCGTGAAACACATTCTCAGTCGCCATCGCGGACGGCTGATCATCCGCTCCACGCCGGGCGCAGGCGCGCAGTTTGACGCTGTGCTGCCCTGCGGCTGAACCATTGCACAAGGGACGCTCCTGATGAAACCACATACGCTTTCCGCCTTCGACCGCGATCTCGAAGCCATCCGCCTGGCGGTGCTCAGCATGGGCGGGCAGGTCGAGACTGCGATCATGGACGCCGCCCGCGCGCTCGAAACCCGCGACGAAGACCTCGCCGCGCGGGTCGTCGAGCGGGACCGGACGATAGACGCCACCGAGGAGGAGATCAACGCGCAGGTCGTGCGTTTGCTCGCGCTGCGCCAGCCGCAAGCCGATGACCTGCGCTCGGCGGTCTCGGTGATGAAAATGGTCGGCGAGCTCGAACGGCTTGGCGATTATGCGAAGAACATGGCCAAACGCGTGCCGGTGCTCATCTCCGCTCCGGTGATCGAGGGCGCGGCGGGGGCGCTCCGGCGGCAGTCGCGGCTGGGGGGGCAGATGCTCAAGGACATGCTCGACGCCTTCGCGCGGCTCGACACGGCGCTGGCGCGCGATGTGATCGGCCGCGATGTCGAGGTCGATGACATGACCAATGCGCTGTTTCGCGAATTCATCACCCATATGATGGAAGACCCGCGCAACATCACGCCCTGCCTGCATTATGTGTTTATCGCCAAGAATATCGAACGCATGGGCGATCTGGTCACCCATGGCGCGGAACAGGTGATCTTCGTGACCGAGGGCCGCAAGGCCGAGGCCCGCGAGAAGGGCCATTCCACCGCGACCATCGCGCAGCCCGAGGTCTGATCCATGTCACAAGACATAGACCCGCTGGTGCTCGTGGTCGATGATGAACCCGCGCAGCTCGCACTGCTGAGCTACAACCTCAAGGCCGCCGGGTTCCGGGTCGCGACCGCCAAGGATGGCGAAGAAGCCGTGCTCGCTGTGGCCGAACAGGGGCCGGATGTGGTGCTGCTCGACTGGATGCTGCCGCGCCTTTCGGGGCTGGAAGCCTGCCGCCAGATCAAGGCCAGCCCGCAGGGGCGCGAGGCCGCCGTGATCATGGTCTCGGCGCGCTCGGAGGAAAGCGACCGTGTGCGCGGGCTCGATACTGGCGCGGATGACTATATCGTCAAACCCTATTCCGTGGCCGAAGTGATCGCCCGCGTCCGCGCCAATCTGCGCCGCCTGCGCCCTGTCGCCGTCGGTCAGGTGCTGGAAATCGGTGATATCCGGCTCGACCCGATCGCGCATCGCGTCACGCGGTCGGGCGCGAGCCTGCATCTGGGGCCGACCGAATTTCGCTTGCTCGCGGCCCTCATCGAGCGCCCCGGCAAGGTCTGGACGCGCGAGGCGTTGCTCGACCGGGTCTGGGGGCGCGATATCTATATCGACACCCGCACCGTGGATGTCCATGTCGGGCGGCTGCGCAAGGCGCTGTGCGGGGCAGGCGGTGAAGACCCGATCCGCACGGTGCGCGGCGCAGGCTACGCGATGGGCTGAGCGCGCAGGCGCTCAGACCCGCGCACGCGACAGCATGGCGCGGGAGGCATAGCCCGCAAAGCCCGCAAGCTGCTGCGCGCGCCCGATCCCCTGTTCGCCGAGGATCTCCCAGACCGCGCGTGCAGCCCGCAGTTTGTTCGCCGACCGGCTGCCGGGGCGCACGCGGTAACGCGCAAGGATCTCGGGCAGGCCGCGCGCGGTCTCGCCACCGCGCAAGAGGCTGAGCCAGAAGGCATAATCCTCGTGCAGATCACGTAGCGGCATGCGCGCCTCGCCAAAATGCGCGCGGCAATAGGCCCCCGTCAGGCAACCGATGGGATTGCCATAGAGCGCGGCGCTCCAATCGACGCTTGCGCGGGCGCGGACCACGCCAAGCGCGCGCCCGCTGGGGTCAATCCGCTCATAGGACACAAAAACGATGCGCGCACCTTGCGCGAATGCGGCTTTCTGGCGCTGCAACTTCTCGGGCAACCACAGATCATCCGCATCGAGAAAGGCGACATATTGCCCCCGCGCCTGCTCCAGCCCGATATTGCGCGCCGCCGCTGTGCCGCGCGGGCGCTGCGCGCCTTGGGGGCGGATCAGGCGCAGCCGTGGATCGTCGCGCGCGGCCTCGGCCACCAGCGCCGCCGATCCGTCGGTCGAGGCGTCGTCGATGATCAGCGCCTCCCAGTCGGGGCAGGTCTGCGCCTGCAGCGAGGCGAGGGTGTCGGGCAGGGTATGCGCTGCGTCATGAACCGGGATGATCACCGAAAAGGCCGGGGCGCTTTGCATCGAAAATGAGGTCCGGGTCTGACTGCGACAGGCGAAAATTCGCCATAATCATACGTGCAGGTGTACAAAAAGGAAAGACCATTGCACGCGCCGCGCCCCGGGTGCAGAGATCAGGGCAGCGTCTTGTGGAGCCGCAAGAATCCTTTCCTTGCGACGGCAACCAATCTGCGCGCGATCGGTCGTTTGCGTCACGCAGTTCCGCCTCGGTCGTCAGGCAACCCTGCTTTTGCCCTCGACATGATACGCGCCTGCCTCCGCGTGGCCGGACACGTGGTTGGGTGGAATGTGAACGCGCAAGCCGCTGATGCTGATGCAGGTAGCACTGGCGAACAAAATGGCGCGGATCGTCCGGGCTTTGATGGCCCGTGGCGGCGTCTAACAGTCTCTGGCCGCGGCGGCGCAAGCGGACCATCGGTCGCGAGGACGTCGGAGTGAAAGAGGGTGAACTGTCCAGACTGATCCGCGAGATCATCGCCACCATCAAACTGTACAAGAATGCCAATGAATGTCTGGACAATAACTTTGACGGTTGGCTTGAGCCGTTCCTTTTAAAAAAAACGGCCCCCGGAGAAGGCTCTTACCTCATCGGGGGCTGTCGCGTTGGTAGCGGAGGGGCGTTACCGGCGTCCCCCCCGACAGGATGGCGGCGTGTTCGAAATCGCGATCTGAAGGCGCGATCTCTCGAAAATTACAG
>PXDM01000384.1 GCA_003565055.1 Paracoccaceae bacterium | reverse complement strand
TGATGGAAAATCGGAAAATTCCCCTTATGGCTGGCAATCGAACCGGTATTTCTGCTGATGCGATGGACCTAAGGATTATTTCCGGAGTGCCCAGCGTGACCAGACGGATGAAAATGGCCAACACGCTTGTCACAAGCGCGTAGGCGCCAAAGCCCTCGACCGATAGCGCGCGGGCCAGCATCAGCGTGATCACGAACGACAACCCGACTTGCAGTACCCGGCTAGTGGTGCCATTGAGAATTTTCAGCAGCATGGCGGTAGAATTGTCATGGAGCGACATCAGTCATGTGAGAAAGACAGCTTTACGGCAGTCATGATTGCAGCTTCTAACCTTCGAACGCGACTGGCAGGCCCATCCCGTGGCGCTGTAGCATGGCGTGGCGACGGGCGGACTTTAGGTCCTCGACTACCATTTCGGCACACATCTCCTGCGCCGTGATTTCCGGGATCCACCCCAATTTTTCGCGCGCTTTTGTCGGATCACCCAGAAGAGTGTCCACTTCGGCAGGCCGGAAATACTTGGGGTCTATGCGCAGGATTACCTGCCCCGGCTGAATGGCAGGAGCCTTGTCGCCCTCTACGGCGACAACTGTAGCCGTCTCTTCAACGCCCTCGCCTTCGAAAGAGAGGGTGATGCCCAGCTCAAGGGCGGTCCAGGTGATGAATTCGCGCACCGAATATTGCTTTCCAGTCGCAATGACAAAATCGTCTGGCGCATCCTGTTGAAGCATGAGCCACTGCATGCGTACATAATCTTTCGCATGGCCCCAGTCGCGCAGGCTGTCGATATTTCCCATGTACAGGCAGGGCTCCAGACCTTGCGCGATATTGGCAAGACCTCGGGTGATCTTGCGCGTGACGAAGGTCTCGCCACGGCGCGGACTCTCGTGATTGAAAAGAATGCCGTTGCAGGCGTACATCCCGTATGCCTCGCGGTAATTCACGCAGGTCCAGTAAGCATAGAGCTTCGCAGCTGCATAGGGCGAGCGTGGATAGAAGGGTGTCGTTTCACGCTGGGGCGTTTCCTGCACCAGCCCGTAAAGTTCTGACGTGGACGCCTGATAGAAGCGCGTCTTATCCTCTAGCCCCAAGAAGCGGATAGCCTCAAGTAGGCGCAGCGTGCCAAGGGCATCCACGTCAGCCGTGTATTCGGGGACCTCGAAGCTGACGGCGACGTGGGATTGTGCCCCGAGGTTATAGACCTCGTCGGGTTCGACCTCGCGCAGGATACGCGTCAGATTCGAGCTGTCTGTCAGGTCTCCGTAATGCAGCCGAAGTCGTGCATCGGGGCTGTGGGGATCGTCATAGATGTGGTCGATCCTCTGGGTATTGAACAATGAGGCACGGCGCTTGATGCCATGCACTTCGTAACCCTTGGCCAACAGGAACTCTGCCAGATAGGAGCCATCCTGCCCGGTAATACCGGTAATCAAAGCACGTTTCGTCATTCTATTCCTCTGGGGGGTTGGTGTGTGCGCGGTTCCTGCTGACCGCAAGGCGCGAGAGCTTCACCCGGCAACTCCGACATCGATGTCCAGGACCGTCTTGATGGCAGCGGGCGCGTCGCATCCCGTCCGGGCCATATGGGCGCGGGTTTCGGCCAGTTTCGCATCGACAAGGAAGCGGTACCAGAAGCCTTGCAGGACATGAAAGGCAAACCCCTCGCGCCCGTCGAGAAATCCGAGCCGGATCACATAGCGATAGAAGAAATAGACCAGCGCGCGAAAGCCGCCCGGCAGGCGCGCGTAGACCCGCTCCTTGATCCAGCGCTTCACGCCTGCCTGCCCCGTGCCGAGGCCCGCAACACTGTCATGCGGCATGAACCTGTGTTCAAGGTTGAGAAGGTCCACCACCTCACGGCTGGCATAGCTGTTGTGCTTTGCCGTCCACCACGTCAGCGAATTGAGGTTGTCATCCAGCAGTTCGCCCGGCAGATCGACGACCTTGCCGGACACCCGGATATGCTCGTCCATCCAGCGGTCCTCGCATCGCCCCTTGCCATGTCGGAACAGGCGCACAACGCGAATGGGAAACAGCCCGCCATGCCGGATCGTACGTCCCAGGAAGGCCATGCGCCGCCCCATCGTGACACCTTCGACTTCGGGCTCGAGAGTTGGCAGGGTCGCGTTGATCTGGCTGACAAGTTCGGGCGAGAGCACCTCATCGGCATCGAGGCGCAGCACCCAGCCCGTGCCTTCGGGTAACTGATCAAGGCCCCAGTTGAACTGTGTGGCATAGTTGCGCCAAGGGTTTTCCAGAACCTCTGCGCCAAGGTCCCGTGCGATTTCCACAGTGTGATCAGTCGAGCCACTGTCCACCACCACCACCCGCCCGCCAAGCGCAGCAACCGAACCGATCGCCCGGGCGATGTGCCGCTCCTCGTCGCGCGTGAGGATGAGCGTGGTCAGCATCAGGCGGGCTTCCTGACAATCGCAATCATGGATTTCGCAAGCGGCGGAACGCGCCCAACCCGCAAGAAACGGATCTCTTTCAAACCGGCCTCGGATAATAGCTGGGTCAAAGTTCGAACAGACCAGAACTTTATATGGCCGTGGTCCCACAGCGCAGTGAAATGTTTATCCATCTTGCCGCTGACAGCAAGGGCGAGATTCTTGAGATATCCATGATAGGGTGTTGAAATGATTGCCGTTCCACCGGGCTCCAGAAGGTCAGCAAGCGTTCGGGCATAGTCACGGGGCGCGTAGACATGTTCGATGACCTCAAGGCTGATCACGACCGGAAACCGGCCATATATTTCCGCAAGGTTGTCGTAGGCCGATCCTACCTCAAAGCGCAGATCTGGGAAATTGGCCTGCGCAAATTCAATGCCGTCGCTTGAAGGATCAACCCCTTCCACATCCCAGCCCAATCTGTGCAGTGCTGCACCTACACTGCCATTTCCACAACCCAGATCGAACAGCCTCTTTGGTGCAGGGTTCAACCGGGCCAGTTCAGCCTTGACCGCAGGCATCAGATACTCGTGCGAACAATTCTCCAAAGAGTCTTCGTAGCGATAGCCGCCAATAGCTTCAGTCGCTTTCATGATCTCGTTCCTTGATTACGCGAGCCGGATTGCCGACAACTGTAGATAAGGCGGGGACGTCGCGCATGGCCACTGCGCGCGCCCCTACGATGGCCCCGGCCCCCACGTTTACCCCCGGCCCGATGAAGGCATCCGCGCAGACCCAGGCATCATCCTCTATTGTCACGGGCGGTTTGAGCAGGGGACGCGCAGGGTCGCGCCAGTCATGGGTCCCCGCGCACAGATGCGCGCCCTGAGACACGGTTGCCCGCGCCCCGATCGTGATCGGCCCGAGCGCATAAAGAATCGCCCGATCCCCCACGGCGCATTTGTCCCCAAGGCTGATGTTCCAGGGAATGGTGATGCAGACAGTAGGATAGACATGCACCTGCTGGCCCACCCGAGCCCCGAACACCCGCAACATTCCGCGGCGCCAGCCCCAGAACGGGCGCGGGCTAAACCGGAAAAGAGGCTGCGAAAGGCCCCACAGCATTCGTCCGGCCAATTCGCGTCGGGTCCATTTCCGTTGGGCGCGATTGGCGGTT
>PXDM01000132.1 GCA_003565055.1 Paracoccaceae bacterium | reverse complement strand
GGGAATGTGTTTTTCGTCTCGGTCGGGCGCAAGAGCGCCGTGATCGAAAGCAACGACCCTGAGCGCCCCCGCTTCACCCTGCCGCTGCCGAAGCTGGAGCGGATCTTCGAGGGCGCGCGCGTGCCCTTCATGGTCACCGAATTCGTCGAACAGGGCACCTTCACCAAGACGCTCTACCCGCTCACGGTCAACACGCTGCGGATGCTGGTGGTGCGCGACCCTGACAGCCTGCAGCCGCATGTGGTGCGCTGTGTGCAGCGCATCGGGACATCGGCCTCCTATCCGATCGACAATTTCTCGATGGGGGGGCTTTCGGCCGAGATCGATCTGGAAACCGGCCGTCTGGGCCCGGCGCTGGCAGCAGCAGGGCCCGCCACCGGCCAGGCCTGGGCGCAGCATCCCGAAACCGGCGCCCCGATCGCAGGGCAGGTGGTGCCCGGCTGGGCGAATGTGCTCAACGAGGTCAGATCCCTGTTTCTGCAGATCCCCTATATCGCCTATTGCGGCTTCGACCTGATCCTGACCGGGGACGGGCTGGTCGTGCTGGAGGGCAACAGCTACAGTCAGGTGCGCCTGTTCCAGATGCACCGCCCGCTGCTGACCGACCCGACCTATGTGCGCGTGCTCGAACATGCCGGCCTGTGCAACAGAAAAACCGAGACATGAAAGCAGCATGAACCCGCCTTATTCATCCAGATCTTCGGAAATGGCAGCTGTCGATCTGAGGGTGACGGACTCCTCGGTTCCGTTGAGCCCGGAAAATTGTGTCATCGGCGAGTTGGAATCTGTTCCGGCTCTCACTGCTCATTTGCCTTCGGACAGGGCCGGGAGAAATGTTGCAGCGATGATGATTGCGCATTATTTTCCTGAACAGATCCATATCTGCAGGACATGCCTGCAAAATCATTTCTCGGGATCGGGGCGGCATATGAGACATTCCGCACCGCTGATGGAGTGCATGCCACGCCTCGCCCTTGCCACTCCATTCGGCCACAGGCGGGCCGGTGCAGCTGCCGGGCAGGCTGGCATCTTCACATGGCATCCCGTGTGCACCGGAGGAATCTGACCGTGTTCGATGCCGAGATTGACGCTGTTCTGGCAGAACAGGGCCTGTCACGAGGGGCGGTCCCGGCTGCAGGACAGACTGTCCTGCTGCGCAAGATGCGCAATGTTTCGATGGAGAGCGACAGCGCGGATGTGACCGGGCATGTGCCTGACGGATTCATCACGGCGATCGAAAAGGTTTGGGCGGGGTTCCGGGACCGGGCCGTGCCGGGCATTGATGTGATCGTGCCAGATGTGACACATCCCCCCGACAGCCCGCGCCGGGGCGTGACCGAGGTCAGTAACCGGCCGGAGCCGCGGGTTGCACGGCGCGCCGACAATCGGCACAGGGCGCGATATTGACGCCAGGAGCCCCGATCATGCCTTTCCCCCGCAATCGTGACGCAGATGCAGCAGCCCTGCGCACAGCGCAGAACAGGGCCGGGTGTAATCCTGCCCGGCTGCAGAACATGACACGCCATGACCCCGGACCCGACTGATGCGGCCTGATGACACCCCCCCGATCGAAGTGCTGCCCCCGCTGCATCAGTGGCTGCGCCAGGGCGCGCGCCTGCCGGGCTGGCTGAACAAGCCGCATATGGCGCGCACCGACAGCATCCCGTTTCCGGCCTCGTTCGAGGCCCAGCTCGACAATGCCGTGCGGCAGGCGCAACTGAGCGAGAAGATCCTCCGGCACGACCCGTTCAGCCGCCTGGCGCGCAGGCGCGGCTGGGTGGCCGGCTGGCTGGAGGATCACGGCCATCCCACACCGGCGCATCTGGCAGGCCCTGTGCCCTTGCAGGAAATCCCGCAGCATCTGGCAAGGCTGGATGCAGGCGTGATCAAACCTGTCAATGCAACCAATGCCTGGGGGGTCCTGCCTTTCCGGCGCCTGGGGGCGCATTCTGTCAGAAACCTCTTTGATGGCAAGGCGTACAGTTTCACCGGCCTGCTGGACCTGCTGCATGCCCCGATGCAGCGTTTCATGTTCCCCAATCGCTGGCAGATCGAGGAATTGCTGACCCCGCCGGACCGGCCTGATCAGGTGCCCGATGATTTCAAGGCCTATGCCTTTGCCGGGCAGGTGCCGCTGATCCTGCAGGTGCGCCGCAGCGCGGGCGGCAATCGCTACAAGTTCTATGACAGCTCCTGGACCGCTGTGGACACTGGCAAATATCACGGCGAGACCGACAATGCCCTGCCGCGCCCTGCCGACCCCGAGGCGCTGCTGACTCTTGCCAGGGCCATCTCAGGCCAGCTGCCCGCGCCCTTCTGCCGGATCGACCTGTTCGAGACCCGGCGCGGTCCGGTGGTGGGCGAATTGACCCCCGAACCCGGCGGATATCATAAATTCGACGCCGAGACCGATCTGTATCTCGGTGTGTTCTATGATTACGCGCAGGCCGTGCTGAACCTTGCGCAGCAGCACTGAAACCGGCGCGCCCTGCCCGCGCGCGCCGAGATGTTCGGCAAGACCCGATCTGGCCGCCAGAGCGTGTCGCGTTCATCCGCATTCACGCCATACGCTCCAGCCTATCGTTTTCGCATGTCGAAAAGCTCGGAACCGGTAGCCACTTCCGAGCGACATGCGCTATCTGCACAGGCTGTGTTGAACAGCCCCTGTGTCCGGGGGGCAAGGGGCAGGACGCGCGTGGGGCAGGACGCGCGTGGGGCACAGGACGGCGCGTGACACATATGGCCGCCCGGTGACGGCCTTCCTGGCAATCAAATCCGTGCCGGGTATGGCCGCAGACGAAAATGTTGTGTAATGCGTTGGTCTTTCCTGTTCACCTGTCCCCGGAGTCTTCATGCCGTCCGTGCCCCGCGCAGAACAGCACCCCCCCCGACTGGATATCCTGATCCCGCATCATGCCAATCCCGCCGGTCTGGCCATGACGCTGAATTCTGTGGCAGAGCAGAGCTGGGGCCGCGACCCGGGTTGCAGGCTGCGGGTGATCATTGTCGATGACGGGTCCTCCGAGACGGATTTTGCCGAAGTCCGGACATTATGTGACCGGTTTCTCCGGCAGAGCGGGCAGGCGCTTTTGCTGGAACGGCTGGCAGAGAACCGGGGGCGGCCCTTCGTGCGCAACCTGCTGCTGGATCTGGCCCGGGCCCCCTATCTGGCCTGGCTGGATACAGGCGATATCTGGTATCGTGACAAGCTGGCAGTGCAATTCGCGCATCTTGCAGATTGTGTCGCGGCCGGGCAGGATCCGGATGCGCTCTGGGTCAGCTGCGCCTATCACTGGGAACAGGATGGCCGGCGCGTGGCGCGGATACAGGCAATTGCGGGCGATCAGTTCGCGGCCCTGCTGGAGGGCGAGCATCTGCGCGCGTATCTGTGGACCATGCTGGCCACGCGACAGGCCTTTGCCCTTGCCGGGCGGTTCGATCCCGATCTGCCCCGGCTGCAGGATCTCGATTACGGCCTGGCCTTTCTCGGTGCCGGCGGGCGGATCACGGCACCGCCCGATCCTGCCCCGCTCTGTTGCTATTTCAGCTCGAAGCTGGGGCGCGATGCGCGGCAG
>PXDM01000482.1 GCA_003565055.1 Paracoccaceae bacterium | reverse complement strand
TGACCGGGCGGAGCGGCCCCTGATCACGATGTCAAACATCCCAGCAAGCCGTTTCGCGCAGGCTTCATGCCGCCAAACCGCCCCTGAACAGCGCATGACGGTGAAAAATCGAGGCGCCCTTATGCCGATCTGGCCCCAGATCGAAATTCCGCCCGGCAGCATAACGCTTGCCCATGCGCGGGATAAAGGTTTCCAGCCGGGCCAACCCTGCACTGCGCGCCGCGGCTTCAAATTTCATTGATCTGTCCCAGTGATTACCTCCGGCGCGCAGATAGCGCCGCATCACCGGGTTTCAATCACCGCCGCCCGAAGAGCTTTTCGATCTCATCAAGCCCCAGCGTCACATGGGTCGGTCGCCCGTGATTGCACTGGCCCGAGAGCGGCGTCGCCTCCATCTCGCGCAGGAGCGCATTCATTTCCTCGATCCGCATCACCCGGCCCGAGCGCACAGAGCCATGACAGGCCATGCGCGACAGCACCGCATCAATCCGCGCCGCGAGACCCGCGCTCTGGCCCTGATCCTCCAACTCGTCGAGGATATCGCGGATCAGCCCGCGCCCGTCGATCTGGCCCAGAATCGCCGGCGTCTCGCGCAGCATCACACTGCTGCCGCCGAACCCTTCGATGACCAGCCCAAGCTGCGCAAGCTCTGGCGCGATGGACAGAAGCGCGGCGCAGTCGCTGTTTGGTAGCTCGATGATTTCGGGGATCAACAGCGCCTGACTGGCGATGCCATGTTCCGCGCGCTGGCGCTTCAGGCGCTCATAGACTAGCCGCTCATGGGCCGCATGCGCGTCAACGATCACCATGCCCTGCGCGGTCTGAGCGATGATGTAATTCTCATGAATTTGCGCCCGCGCGGCCCCGAGGGGCGCGTCCTGCGGCCCCGCGTCCTGCGGCGTTGCATCTGCGCGGGCCGACACAGTTTCCGGCGCAGACCAGAGCACCGGGTCCTCCGCCATGCCTTGCGGGGCCTGCATCTGATAGGACGCGCGCAGCGCACCGGGGGCGGGGCGGTCCATCTGATAGGCCGGACGTGGCGGCGCGGGCGCTTGCATCGCGCCCAGCATCGCCCCGCCGACTGTGCTAGAGGCGCGATGCCCTGCCCCCGCCAGCGCGTGGCGCAGCGCCGAGACGATCAGTCCGCGCGCCAGGCCCGGATCGCGGAAACGCACTTCGCACTTGGCCGGGTGCACATTCACATCCACCAGATCCGGCGCACAGTCGATGAAAAGCGCAACGACGGGGTGCCGGTCGCGCGACAGCACGTCCGAATAAGCCGCCCGGAGCGCGCCCAGCAGCATCTTGTCGCGCACTGGGCGGCCATTGACGCAGAGATATTGCGCCACAGCCGCACCGCGCGAATAGGTCGGCAGGGCCGCGAAGCCTGTCAGATGCAGCCCTTCGCGTTCCGCATCAATGCGCAGCGCATTGTCAGTGAAGTCGCGCCCGATCACCCCCGCCAGTCGCTCTTCGAGCGCGTCAAACAGCGCGCCCTGGGCCGCATCGGCGCGGAAGACCTCGCGCGGGCTGTCATCGGAGACATCCGCCAGCGTGAAGCTGACATAGGGCTCTGCCAGCGCGAGGCGCTTGACTACATCACTGATCGCCTGCGCTTCCGCGCGGTCGGTGCGCATGAATTTCAGCCGCGCAGGCGTGGCGTAGAAGAGATCGCGCAGCGTGACCGTGGTACCATATTGCGCCGCATCAGGGCGCGCGGGGCTCATGCGCCCGCCCTCGACCGTGATCGACGCCCCCTCTTCGCCCGCCGCGCGTGTGGTGATGCTCAGCCGCCCCACCGCCCCGAGCGAGGGCAATGCTTCGCCGCGAAATCCGAAAGAGTGAATATTGAGCAGGTCCGAGCCGTCGATTTTCGAGGTTGCATGCCGCGAGAGCGCAAGCGGCAGGTCTTGCGGGCGCATGCCATGCCCGTCATCGCGTACGCGGATCAGCGTCTTGCCGCCATCCGCATAGGCCACGTCGATGCGCGTGGCCCCTGCATCCAGCGCATTTTCCACCAGTTCCTTGACAGCCGAAGCCGGGCGCTCAACCACTTCACCGGCGGCAATGCGGTTGACCGCAGCCTCGTCAAGCTGCCGTATTTCAGGGCGTATATTGCGATCTGGGGCGTTCATGCCACATGATGTAGCATGAACGCGGGGGCTCTGCCAAGCCTAGTTGAGCCCAACCGGCTGGCCGACCACCACAAAAAACAGCGCTTCGGGATCGAAGAGCCGCGCGGCGACGCGATTGACCTCATCGAGCGTCAGGGCCTCGATCATGTCATTGCGGATATTGACATAATCCTCATCAAAGCCCTGAAACTGCATCGAGGCCATGATCGAGGCGATGGAGGAATTGCCGTCAAAGCGCAGCGGATAGGCCCCGGTCAGATAGGTCTGGATGCGGGCCAGTTCGTCTTCGGTCACCCCATCCTGCGCCATCCGCGCCCATTCCTCGCGCAAGAGCTCTATGACGATCTCAACATTGGCATTATCCGTCGACAAACGCCCCTGATAGGTCTCGCCCAGCGCGCCGGATGACAAAAACGCTCCAATGCCATAGGTTAGCCCGCGTTCTTCGCGCAGACTGCGCATGAGCCGCGTGCCAAAGCGCCCGCCACCGAAGATCTCATTTGCAACAAAAGCCGTGAGGAAATCCGGATCGTCGCGCGGAATGCCGCGATGGCCAAAGGCCACGACGGATTGCGGCCCGTCAAAGGGAACGATCTCCAGCCCCGGCCCTGCCAGAAACTCAGCGCGCGCGGGGATGGGCTGGCCTTCGTCGGGGATGCCTTCGAACAGCCGGTCGAGCAGCGCGACAAGCTCATCTGCCGAAATATCACCCGCCGCGCCGATGAACACCCGGTCTCGGGCAATAGCCGCGCGATGGGCGGCGATCAGGTCATCGCGTTCAAGCGCCTCGACGGTCTCGGGCGTGCCATTGGCCTCGCGCCCATAGGGGTGCGACCCGTAAGCGGCGCGCGCGAAGCTGCGCGAGGCGATGGTGTTGGGCTCCAGCGCGTCGCGGCGCAGGCTGGCGAGAGTCTGGCCGCGCAGCCGGGCAATGGCGCTATCGTCAAAGCGCGGCTCGGTGAGCGCGAGACGCAAGAGGTCGATCACCTCTTCCGCGTCTTCGGTCAGGAAGCGTGCGGAGACCGACACGGAATCGCGCCCCGCGCTGAAGCTGAGGCGCGCGGCCAATTCCTCGCTGCGCGTGGCGAAGGCCTGCGCGTCGAGTTCGCCCGCGCCTTCGCTCAAAAGCGCTGCCATCAGATTGACCGCGCCTGCTGTCGCGTCACTGTCGAGCGCCGCGCCACCGGCAAAGATCAGCTCCAGCGACACGAAGGGGATGGAGCGTTCTTCGACCAGCCAGGCGTGCAGCCCAGTCTCAGTGTCGACAGGCGTGATGTCCACTTCCGCGCGCAATGGGAAGGCGACGATCATGAAAAGGGCGATCAGACGTTTCATTGGCTCAACTCCGATGTCCGGGGGCGCATGGCGTGACCAGTGACCGAGGCGCGGCGATCCAGAAGCCGCTCGCCTGCGGCGATCACATCTTCGGGCGTGACAGCTTCCAGCGCGTCGATCCAGCCGTCGATATCGTCGACGGTCAGCCCGATGCTCAACCCGACCCCATATTGCCGCGCGCGCGATTGGGTATTGTCGAGCCCGAAGATCTCGGAGGCACGGATCTGGCGGCGCACGCGCTCGAACTGGTCGGCATCCACGCCGTCTTCGAGGAATTCGGCCAGCACGCGGTCAAGCGCGGCTTCGGCCTCTTCCAGTGACACGCCATCGACAGGGGTGATGCCCAGCATGAACATGCCGTAATCGCGCATCATGCCCATATAGCTGGCCCAGGCCGATAGCGCGATGCCCTCTTCATGGTTGAGCCGCCGCTCAAGCACCGAGGTCGTGGACGATCCGCCCAGAAGTGCTGCCAATATCTGCAGCGCGGCGGCTTCGGACTGATCACCACTGCGGCGCGGCGGGGCGAGGTGGATGCGGCTGACATAAGGGTTGCCGATGCGCGAATCCTCAAAGATCAGGCGACGTTCGGCCAGATGCGGCGGCTCGCTGGGCCGCATGACGGGCGTGATCGCGGGGTTGGGCGGGATCGGGCCGTAAATGTCTTCGGCCAGCGCCAGCGCCTCGGCGGTGTCGATATCGCCTGCGATCACCAGAATGGCGTTATTCGGGCCGTAATGTGCGGCGTAGAACTCCATCGCCATCTCATCATCGAGCCGCTCCATATCATGCCGCCAGCCGATGATCGGGACACCGTAAGGGTGTTCCTTGAACAGCGCCGCCAGCATCGCCTCGTTGAACTGCGCGCCGACGCGGCTCTCCAGAACCTGCCCGCGTTCTTCGAGGATCACATCACGCTCGGGCCGCCACTCGGCCTCGGTAAAGGCGAGGTTCTGCATCCGGTCGGCTTCCATTTCCATCATCAGCGCCAACCGGTCCGAGGCGACGCGCTGGAAATAACCCGTGTAATCCCATGACGTAAAAGCATTGTCACGCCCGCCATTGGCTTCGACCACAGCGGAAAATTCGCCGGGCTCCATTGTGTCGGTGCCCTTGAACATCAGATGTTCGAGGAAATGCGCGATGCCCGATTGCATCGGCGGCTCATCCGCCGCACCCACCCGATACCAGACCATATGCACAACCACAGGCGCGCGGCGGTCCTCGATGACGACGACCTCCAGCCCGTTTTCGAGCGTGGCATGGGTGACGGGGCTGGCGCCTACGGGAATGGCAGTAACAAGCACGGCGAGGGCCGCAATCGCGAGGTTGCGCAGACGCATATCTCTTCTCCGCTGGATGACTTGGCTGGCAAGCTACGGTGTTTGCGGCCGGATTCAACCCCGGTCAACGCAAGCGTGAGCGGACGTGCCGGGACCTGCCCGGCACGCTGCGGGTTTACTCGACAGTGATGGTGATCGGCGTGGACATGATCGGCGGGTCATGCGGGACATGGTTGTGATCGCCCATCAGCAGGAACATGCTATGCGTGCCCTCGGGCAAGTCCAGCGTCACTTCGGTCTGGCCGCCGCCGAAATGGATATGCTGGTCATCGGCTGGCAGACCGAATTCCATGTCGACACTATCCGGATCGACATTGATCAGCAGGTGGTGATGGCCTGTATCGGGCCATTCGACGCCCGCAGGGGCGATGCCGATGCCCCGCGCGCCGAAATGCAGCGTCACCGGGTTCGAGACCGTCGCGCCATCCTCAAGGCCGATGAAATAGACCATCGCTCCTTCGGGCGCGGGGATGCGCGCCATATCGCCGTGGTCATGGCTATGGCCGTGGCTGTCGGCCATGGCGGCAGCACCCATCATCGCGATGCCCGTCGTCAATGCAGTCAATCTGAGCATGTGTCTTCCTCCCTTGTCGCGGCATTCTGCCACAGCGGGAAGGTAGCGCGATTGCGGCGCAATCAAAGTCGCGCCGGATCACATTCACTCCGGGCGCGGCGGGGCGCTTGGCGTACGCACGCCAGCGCGCCGCCAGCGTTCAAGCTCGGCATGTTTGTCGAGCCACATGGCCTCATAGGCGCGGTGATAGACATTGACCGAGAAGACGCGCTCCAGAAGCCGCCCACGATTGCGCTGGCGCAGGGCGAGGTCTTCGGACGCGAGTTGTTCGCGGATATTGTCATCGCGGCCCATGCGGCTGGCGTGATTGACGATGCCGCCATCCGCTGTCCCGCGCGCAACGGCTGCCGCAGGATTGCCGCCCAGCGCACGAACGATATCGACCTCGGGCTGCGGATCGACGCGATTCACGCCGCCGGGATTGGGCGGCGGCAATTCCGCGAGACTGGTGGGCATTTCGAGCGGGCGGGTCGGCAGGATCGAAAATTCATCCGGGCCGCGTTCTTGCGAGGCCGCATGCATCAGGATCGGGTTCTCGCGATCCGAACAGGCCGCCAGCGTCAGGGCAGCCGCGCCGAGGGCGACAAATATCCGCTGTCTGACTGCCATGTAGCCCCCTTCGTGCTGCATATTTCCCTCATGGCTTACCGCATTCCCCGCCCGACGTCACGCCCTGCTGCGAAAATTTCCGCGCCGCGCAAAACCGCGTCATGCTTTCGGCGCAGGTGTGTTTCGCCCCGAAAACAGGATCAGCGCAAAGGCCCCGGCGAAGATCGCGGCATCTGCGATGTTGAAGGACCAGGGATTGGTGAAACCGCAACAGGACATGTTGATGAAATCCGCTACAGCCCCCCAGCGGATGCGGTCGATCACATTGCCGAGCGCACCGCCGATCATCAGCCCGGCCCCGATCTGCAACCCGCGCCCGGCCCCTTCGCGCTGCACCCAGAGCCAGACCACGACGCAAATCACAAGCGCGAGCGCAATCAGCGCCCAGCGCATCACGTCGCTGTCCGAACCAAAGAGGCCGAAATTCACGCCCCGATTCCAGGCCATGGCAAAGTTCAGATAAGGATCCGCCACTGGGATGAAGAGCCGCTGATCCAGCCCCATGCGCTCGATCACCCACCATTTGCTGGCCTGATCCGCGATCAGCGCCAGAGCCGCAGTCCCGAGAGCGACGCGCATCACGCTTAGTGCCGGAAATGGCGCTGGCCGGTGAAGACCATCGCCAGCCCGGCGGCATCCGCCGCAGCGATCACGTCCTCGTCGCGCATCGAGCCACCGGGCTGGATCACCGCTGTCGCGCCCGCCTCGGCCGCCGTAAGCAGCCCGTCCGCGAAGGGAAAGAACGCGTCCGAGGCCACGACGGAGCCTTGCGTGGGGGCTGCGTCCATCCCCAGCACCTCGGCCATGTCGCGGGCTTTCTGGGCCGCGATCCGGGTCGAATCGACGCGGCTCATCTGCCCTGCCCCCACACCCACAGTTGCGCCACCCTTCACATAGACGATGGCATTCGACTTGACGTGTTTGGCGACTTTCCACGCGAAGAGCAGATCCGCCAGTTCGGTCGCGCTCGGGGAGCGCGCGCTGACCACGCGCAGGTCTTCGGCGGTGATCATCCCATTGTCGCGATCCTGCACCAGAAACCCGCCCGACACCTGTTTGAAGGCCACCCCCGGTGCTGCCGGATTGGCGAGACCCCGCGTCGTCAGAAGCCGCAGGTTCTTCTTGGTCGCGAAATGCGCAATCGCGTCGTGATTGGCACCGGGCGCGATCACCACTTCGGTGAAAATCTCGGTTATCGCCTGCGCGGTTTTCAGATCCAGCGGGCTGTTGAACGCCACGATCCCCCCGAAAGCCGAGGTGCGGTCGCAATCATAGGCGCGCTGATACGCCTCCAGCAGCGTCTCACCGCGCGCCACGCCGCAGGGATTGGCGTGTTTGATGATCGCGCAGGCCGGGCCATCGGCAGGCAGGAATTCCGACACCAACTCAAAAGCGGCATCCGTGTCGTTGATATTGTTGTAGCTCAGCTCCTTGCCCTGATGCTGGGTCGCAGTTGCCACACCGGGGCGCTCAGAGCCATCGCGGTAAAACGCCGCCGATTGATGCGGGTTCTCGCCATAGCGCAGGGTCTGGGCGAGCGTGCCTGCGAAAGCGCGGCGGCGCGGCGCGGGCTCGACTATCGCGCCCGCCATCCAGGTCGAGACTGCCGCATCATAGGCGGCTGTGCGCGCATAAGCGCGCTGCGCGAGAGTCTGGCGGAAACTCAGCCGGGTCTTGCCGCCTTCGGCATCCAGTTCCGACAGGAGCGGCAGGTAATCCTCGGGGTCGGTGACCACAGAGACGAAGGCGTGATTCTTCGCGGCCGCCCGGATCATCGCCGGGCCACCGATGTCGATATTCTCGATCGCCTCGGCGTATTCCGCGCCGCGCGCCACTGTCGCCTCGAACGGGTAGAGATTGACGACCAGCAGATCAATCGGCCTGATCCCATGGGCTTCCATCGCGCCCGTATGCGCTGCGTCATCGCGCAGCGCGAGCAGCCCGCCATGGACGCCCGGATGCAGGGTCTTGACGCGGCCATCCATCATCTCGGGAAAGCCCGTCAGATCCGACACATCCTGCACCGCGAGCCCCGCTTCGCGCAGCGCGCGTGCCGTGCCGCCAGTCGAGACCAGCTCGACCTTGCGCGCGGCCAGCGCCTTGGCGAGGTCAATCAGCCCGGTCTTGTCCGAGACGGAAATCAGCGCGCGTTTCAGCGGGGCGAGGTCAGTCATGTCACGTCCTTCAATCAGCTCTTACAGAGACGGCACAGCGAGCGGGTCATCTTGCCCCAGATCGCGCAGCGCGAGCGGGGTGTCCTGCGCTTTGGCCAAGCTCCAGTCGATCTGCGTCCTATAGGCCTTGGCGCGCAAGGACAACACGATCTGTTGGCTCGCACGCGGTTTCGCGCGGCCTTTTTCCAGATAGACCGACGGTGCCAGCGCCAGCCGCATGCCAGAGGCGCGAAACACCCAGATCTCGCCCGAGCGCAGGGCCACGGAGACGGCTTTTGCATTCATATCGAGCGAGGCTTCGGCCTCGGGATGGAGATGGAAGCGCAGCGCGAATGCGATGCCTGCCCCGCCAGAGCGCGCGCAGGCTTGGTCGAAACGGCGCTCCGCGTCGCGCCCGGAGGCAGTCAGACCGTCGCGCCCCAGCACCATGCGCCCGTCGCAAGACAGCGCGAGCGCGCGCTCATGCAGCAGCCCATGCGTTGCGAGATAGCCGTCATGCGACAGCTCCACGCCCCGGCTCTGCGCATCATCCACCCGCTGCGCGCGGACATCGCGCGGCCCGTCACCAAGGTGCTGGCGCGCTTTGCTCGTGCGCTGGAAGCGGGCCGAGGAATAGCCCTCGATGGACAGGGTCGAATGCGAGGCGCTGGCGCGGCTGGCGCGGTGCCACTCGGCCCCGAAACTGCGCCCATCCCCGCAAGAGACGATGAGCGGGCGGCGGTTGGAGGTCAGCTCGAATGCGAGCGTCGAGGCATGGGCCAGCGCCGCAGCCGCCCCGGCAGGCGGCGGCGCCGCGTCGATGAGCACAGTGCAGCGCCCGGCGGCGAGCCGCTGATAGCCCATCGCCGCATGGGGCAGCGCCTGCGGGGCGCCTGTCGGGGTCAGCCGCCCGAGACCGCCCAGCGCATCGGCCAGGATACCCTCTGCACCGCGCCCGCCGCCCTGAAACCGCACCAGCCCGCCATCGGCATGGCGCAGGACTTGCAGGGCGGTCGCGCTGCGCTGAAGCTGGCTCAGAAGCGCGCTCGGCGTCGCGAGATCATGATCCGCAAGCGCTTGGGCGCAAGCAGTGAGCGCCTCGAAGATCGCGAGCAATTCCTCGGGGTTGCGCGAAGCGACCCCGCCATCCGGCCCGATCACCGAAGACGCGATCCCGGCGAGTTGCCGGGCGAGATCTGGCGCGCGCGCGGCCATGCCATCGAGCGCGAGCGCGGCCTGCAAAAGCCCCGCCTGCGCCTCGATCTGCGGCAGGCCGGGCGCTGCGCGCGGGGCGGCCCGCGTCAGATAGGCCGCATGCTGCGCGATGAGATGCACCACGCGGTCCTGATCCGGCGCGTCGAGCCCCTGCATCACAAACAGCGCATGCGCGATGAGCCGTGTGACCCGCCGCCCTGCCAGATCCGGCACCCAGCCCGGCCCGGCCCCGCGCCCGAATTGCGCCGCCCAGTCCAGAACCCCCGATTGCGCGAGCCTGCGCGCAGCCCCGTCGCCAACCGCCGCAAGATGATCGAGCCAGTCAAAGCCGTGCAACGCATCCACGGCCTCGGGCGTGCGGGCCTTGAACGGGATGCGGACCGGGGCTTCGATCACCTCGCCTGCCATGATGAAGCGGCCCGCGATCATTTGCCGCCCCCGCGCATATTGCCCGATCCGGCGCGGTTCTGGCGGGGCGCGCAGGGCCGCACGGTTTGCCTGCGCCGCCCCGAAACGCAAGAGCAGCCGGTCGATCATGCGAACCGGCGTTGTTCCGGTGAGACTGGGTTGGGTCACAGGGGCGCGGCCTCTTGCGGGGGTCACTCAAGTCCCTACCCCATCTGTCGCGCCTCCGGCAAGGCTCAGGCTGCAGGCGCGATCATGGCCATGAAGAAGCCGTCCATTCCGCCGATCTCTGGCCAGAAATCAGGCCGCGTCCGGATCGCCCCGCTCGGCAGATGCGCCTCGGACGGCAGGCCCGGAAGCGTCACAGGCCGCAGTGTCGCCGCATGGCGCGCAAGCGCTGCGGCGATCTGCTCTTCACCCTCTGATGGCAGCAGCGAGCAGGTGCAATAGACCGCCCGCCCATCCGGCGCACGCAAGCCCTGCGCCGGGTCCAGCACCCGGTCGAGGAGTCGCGCCTGCAAGGCGTGCAGCGCCTTGATCTCAGCCCCGCCCCGGATCAGCGGCAATTCCGGGTGCCGCCGGATCGTGCCAGTGGCCGAACAGGGCGCATCGAGCAGGACCGCATCAAACGGCTGCGCAGGCCGCCAATCCAGCGCATCGGCGACCACAATCTCGGCCGCAAGCCCGGTCCGCGTGAGATTCTCGCGCAGGCGCGTCATGCGCGGGGCCGACAGGTCCAGCGCCGTGACCTGCGCGCCGCGTGCCGCAAGCTGCATCGTCTTGCCGCCCGGTGCTGCGCAAAGATCGAGCACCCGCAGCCCCGCCACATCCCCCAGAAGCTGCACCGGCAGCGCACTGGCCGCATCCTGCACCCAGAACGCGCCCTCAGAATAGCCCGGCAGTTGCGTGATCTGCCCCGGCGCATCGAGCCGCAAACTGCCGGTCGGCAAAAGCGCGCCCGCCAGCCCTTCGGGCCGCGCGCCCTTCAGCGTCAGATCGAGCGGCGGCGGGCGCAGATGCGCGGCCTCTATCGCTGCAGTGACTTGCGCGCCATAGGCATTCAGCAACCGCCCGCGCAGCCAGTCCGGCAGGCGCGGGGCAGGCCCAGCAGTCCAGTCAATCCCATCCGTCACTTGACGCAGCACGGCATTGACCAAGCCCGCGAGACGCGGAAACGGCCCGGCCTTGGTCAGCGCCACAGCGTCATTGATCACCCCATGCGCGGGCGCGCCCAGCCCCTGCATCTCGATCAGCGCCAGCCGCAGGACCCAGCGCACAGGCTCGGGCGGTGTCTTGCGCAGCGCGCGCGCCAGATGCGCGTCGGCGCGGCCCATCTGGCGAAACCCCTCCAGCGCGAGGCGCTGCGCGCGGGCGCGGCCCTCGGGGGGCAGCGCGCGAAAGCGCGCGGGGGGGGTCGCGAGGACTTCGGACAGGCTGCGCCGATCCTCCAGCACAGCGCCGATCAGATCGAGCGCAGCGGCGCGCGGGGCCATGGACGCAGTCTGAGACATCGGGAGCAACTTTCTTGTCCTTCGCGTGCTGCGCGGTATATCAGGGGCAGTCCTGAGGCAAGGGAAAGCACTATGACCGAGACCCAAGACCCGACCCCGATCAGCGAAGAAGAGCGTCGCGCCGCCCTGCCCCCGGCCGCCCAGCGCGCGCTCGCCGAAGCCGATGCCCGCCGCGCGGCGGAGGCCGAACTGGCTCTGCCGCGCGAGCTTGGCGGGCGCAAGGGGCCGGAGCCTGTGCGCTACGGCGATTGGGAGAAGAAGGGCATTGCCATCGACTTCTGAGCCCTCACGGGGTCAATAGAGCCTGCGTGAGCGCAGATCCTGCCGCGCTCAGATCCGCGATGACATCGAAGTGGTGACGCTCCGGGGCCACGACCAGCGCTATATCCGCATCGTGCCGCGCCCATGCCTCGCGCAAGAGCGCCGCCTGGCGCAGAAATTCGGGCCGCTCCTGCGCGCCGACCCAGACCGTGACCGGAACGCCCAGCAGCGGGGCTTGCAGCGCCGGGCTCTCCTGAAGCGCCGACTCGGCTGTCAGCCCAAGCTGCGCATTCATCGCAGTGGACTGCAGCGGGCGCAGATCATGCAGCCCCGAGATCGAGACGACCCGCGCCAGCCGCGCGCGCAAGCATGGCGCAAGCGCGCTGTCCGCGCAGATCATCCGCGTGACCAGATGCCCGCCCGCAGAATGCCCCACCAGCCGGATCGGCCCTGCGATCTGCCCCGCAGCATGCGTCACGGCGCGCGCGATCTGCGCTGTGATCTCGGGCAGCGACGCCTCAGGCACCAGTGGATAGCTCGGCAGCGCCACGGCCCATCCGCAGGCAACAGCACCCGCCGCGAGATGCGACCAGAAGGACTTGTCGAATTGCAGCCAATAGCCGCCATGCACGAAGACGACGAGGCCGCGCGCCGCCCCATCGGGCAGGATCAGATCATAGCGGGCGCGCGGATTGGTCCCGTAAGCAATATCCTCGCGCGCACGCGCGCGCGCCCTGAAGCCGCGCGCGGCCCCGGCCCAGCGGTCAGGATAGTCCGCCGCGCCCGCGATATAGCGGCCATTGGCAAAAGCATCCTCCCAGTCGATCCAACTCATGCAGAAGCGCGCGCGAAACTCGCGTTGAGGATCGTCTGCAACGCCTCGGCATCACGCATCGTGAACGCATCCGGCTGATCGCTGTCGATATCAAACACCGCGATCAAATCCCGATTGGCATCGAAAACCGGCAGGACCAGTTCCGAGCACGTGCTGCTGGCGCAGGCGATATGTCCCTCGAACGCCTCCACATCCGGGACGAGTTGCACCTTGCCAGTGCGCGCGCAAGCCCCGCAAACCCCGCGCGAGAAAGGGATGACCAGACAGCCATGCCCGCCCTGATAGGGGCCGATTTTCAAGACGCCCGGTGCTGTGACGCGATAAAACCCGGTCCAGTCAAAGCGCGCGTCTGAATGATGCACCTCGCAGGCAATCGTCGCCATCAGGGCGATCATGTCATCCTCGCCCCCGGTCAAGGCCGCAACCCGCGCGGCCAGAGCGTCATAATCCATGCGCAACCTCTCGCATATGCCGGAGCAAGCAGCGCCAGCGCCCTTGCGACGCGGCCGCGCCCCCTCGATGGGGGCAAGGCCGCGCTCTACGCCCGCTCAATCGCAATCGCCGTCCCTTCGCCGCCGCCAATACAAATCGCCGCAATCCCGCGCTTGAGACCGCGCGCCTCCAGCGCATTAAGGAGCGTCACCATAATCCGCGCGCCCGATGCGCCAATCGGATGGCCCAATGCACAAGCGCCCCCGTCGACATTGACCACATCGCGCGGCAGCCCCATCTCATGCATGAAGGCCATGGGCACGACCGCAAAGGCCTCATTCACCTCCCACAGATCGACATCGCCCACCCCCCAGCCGAGACGTTCCATCAGCTTGCGCGCCGCGGGAACAGGCGCTGTGGTGAACCAGCCCGGCGCTTGTGCATGGCTTGCATGGCCACGGATAAACCCGCGCGGGGCCACGCCCTGCGCTTCAGCTGCCGCCAGCGAGCCCAGCACCAGCGCCGCCGCCCCATCCGAGATCGACGAGCTATTCGCCGCCGTCACTGTGCCGCCTGCGCGAAAGGCGGGCTTGAGATGCGGGATTTTCTCCGGGCGCGCGGTGCCGGGTTGCTCATCCTCAAGCACGGTGACAGCCCCCTTGCGCGTCGCGATCTCGATCGGCGCGATCTCGCGCGCGAAGGCCCCGTGGCGCTGCGCCTCAAGCGCATTGGACAAGGAGCCCAGAGCATAGTCGTCCTGTGCGTCACGGGTGAACTGGAAATGTTCGGCGCAATCTTCGGCGAAACTGCCCATCAGACGCCCTTTGTCGTAGGCGTCTTCTAGCCCGTCAAGGAACATGTGATCAACCACCGCGCCATGCCCGAGCCGCGCGCCTGCACGCATCCCCGGCAACAGGTAGGGCGCGTTCGACATGCTCTCCATGCCCCCCGCCAGCATCACGCCCACCTGGCCCAGCGCGATCTGGTCATACGCGATCATCGCGGCCTTCATGCCAGAGCCGCACATCTTGTTGAGCGTCGTTGCTGGCACGGCCTCGCCCAGCCCGGCCTCGAATCCCGCCTGCCGGGCCGGGGCCTGCCCCTGTCCGGCAGGCAGAACACAGCCCATCAACACCTCCTCGACCGCGCCTGCGTCAAGCTGCGCGTCCGACAGGGCACCCGAAATGGCAGCCCCCCCCAACGCGGCCGCTGGTGTCTTTGCGAAAACACCTTGCAAGCCCCCCATGGCGCTGCGCGCCGCGCCCAGAATGGCCACCTCCGTCATTGCCGCTCCTCCAAAATCAGCCTCGGGAAAACCTCTTGGTAACTTTTCGGCACTAAGGTCCGAAATTGCAAGCGCAGGAAAGGGATGCATATGCAAGTGACGTTAGGGAAGGCCGGTGAGGCACTGGTCATTTCGATCCTTGAACCACGGCTCGACGCGGCAGTCGCGATCTCGTTCAAGGATATCGTGCGCGATCTTGCCAATACGGAAGGCTCCCCTGTCATTCTGGACCTGGCCAAAGTCGAATTCCTCGACAGCAGCGGCCTCGGGGCCATTGTGGCCGTGATGAAGATGCTCGGGCCAGACCGCCCGTTGGAAGTCGCTGCCCTGACCTCCGGCGTGCGCAAACTGTTTCGCCTGACGCGCATGGACACAGTGTTCAAGATACATGACCGCGCCCCTGTCGCCGAAGACATCAAGGCTGCCGAATAAACAGGGGGGTCAACAAGATACATCGTCAGGCCACAGCATGACCAGCGGGGATGCGACAAAACGGGGGCGCTCTCAATGATCCACTCGACAGATCTGACCGATGGCTTGCAAATGCAGTGTGGCGGCGACCTGCGAGAGATCCGCGCCGCAGTCAAACATGTCGAAACGCGTCTACACGCATCTGGGCTGGACAAGAGCGTTATCGAAGACCTCAATCTCGCGCTCACTGAGGCGATGACCAATATCGCACGCCATGGCTATCTCGGCCAAGCGGGCGACATTCATCTGTCCATCAGGGTGGATGACACATATCTGACATGCCAGCTTGAAGACAGCGGGATTGCCTTCGACCCGACACTGCTCGGTCACAATGCTCCAAACCCTTCCGATCTGAAGGAAGGCGGTTATGGTTGGTACATTATACGTAAACTCTCAGACCAGCTATTCTACGCGCGGGAAGATGGGCGGAACAGATTAAATTTCCGGTTGCCGCTCACAGGTCTGAAAGACCCATAGGAGTGCAGAAGAGAAATCTCATCGCTAAAAACGGTCAAACGAAACCACTTTCGGCGGCTTTACCGCTCCCCAGCTCAGTTAAGCGCGATTTGAAGGGGGTAATGCCCGTCTCGGTAATCACCAAACAATTCGGTCAGATCAGGATGCTCTACTGGCTCGCCTGAATCGTCCAGAACAAGATTCTGCTCGGACACATAGGCAATGTAAAAACTCTCATCATTCTCGGCCAGCAAATGGTAAAATGGCTGGTCCTTTCTGGG
>PXDM01000058.1 GCA_003565055.1 Paracoccaceae bacterium | reverse complement strand
CGCGCGGGTATGCACCGCCTCGCGATGTTCCTCAAAGCCGCGAAAGAAGGATGTCAGCGGCACGCTGAGCGCATGGGCCAATGTCTGAAGCGTGGTCAGCGAGGGCGAGGTATTGCCGTTCTCGATCTTCGACAGCATCCCGATGGACAGCCCCGTGCGGTTGGCCAGTTCGGACACGGTGATGTTTTTCTGCCGCCGGAAGGCGCGGACTTCGCGGCCAATCGCGACTTCAAGAACGTTCTCGCGATCCTCGCGCAGCCGGTGCGGATCCTGATTGAGCCGGGCTTTGCCGTCGCTCACCTCGCTTTGCGCGCGCGCCTGTGGCATGATCTCTCCTTGCACCGTGATACGCAAACATCATTTCGGGCGAAAGGCGCGCAAGATGTTTCATGAGAGTATAAATCGCAGCACTCGAAATGAAAATATCCATCTGGGGTTTCTGATTCTGCCGGGTTTCCCGATGGCCTGCCTGACTTCGATCATCGAGCCTTTGCGCGCGGCCAATGAGATCTCTGGCCAGAGCCCGTTTCGCTGGACGCTGATCTCCGAGACGGGTGCGCCTGTGGATAGCAGCGCGCTGGTGCGGTTTCACCCAAGCTGCGATCTGGCGGCGGCGCGGGATGTGGATATTCTCATCCTGCTCAGCCCGCCCGATGCCAGTTTCGAGAGCCCGCGCCAGAGCTACGGGGCGCTGCGTGCGATGGAGCGCCATGGCACGGTCCTCGGCGCGATCAGCGGGGGCGTGTTTCCGCTGGCGCGTTCGGGCGTGATGGCGGGGCATGCGACTTCGGTGCATTGGTGCTATGCAGCGGCTTTTGCGGATGAATTCCCGGATCTGGCCACCAGTGACGAGGTGATTACGCTCGACCGGCGGCGGATCACCGTTTCCGGGGCGGCGGCGGCCTTCGATCTGGCGCTGATGCTGATCGAGAAGCGGCTGGGTGCGGATGTGATAACCGAGGTTGCCTGCTGGTTCCAGCATCCGCTGGTGCGCGGCGAGGGCGTGCGCCAGAAAGTCCCTGCGCCGCGCGTCGCGGTCACCGCCGACATGCTGCCGGAGCCCTTGGAGCGCGCGGTGCGGCTGATGTCGGAAAACCTCGACGATCCGATCCATGTCGCCGATATTTGCGAGCAGGTGGGGATTTCGCCGCGTCATCTGGAACGGCTGTTCAAGAAGGCGACGGGCAAGAGCCCGCTGATCTATTACCGCAACATGCGCATGGCGGCGGCGCGGCAGCTCGTGCTCTATTCCAACCGCTCCATGCGCGAGATTGCCGAGTCAATCGGCTATGCCTCCGCCAGCCCCTTCCGCGCGCGTTATGTTGAATGCCATGGGCTCACGCCCGAGGAAGACCGGCGCAAGATCAATATGTTCCGTGTGCGTGACAATGCGCCCCTGCCCAGCACGCCGTCGCTCAGAGCGCCGATTTCGCAGCCGTGAGCAATGCGTGATGCAGGCTCTGCGCCGAGGCGCGCGGGCCGTAGATCGTGAGGCGCTCCGCGTGGCGGATCACATAGCAGCCCAGATGCTCGATCACGCTGCGCCGTGCCTGTCCCGGCTGCATCTGCGCGATGTCGAGATTGCTGAGCCGTTCCATCACCGCCACGATCCCGCCGCCCGTCAGATCGAAACGCACCCAGGCGTCGGTCTGGTCGGTTACGCTCGCGCTGCCCTCGCAAGCGGCCTTCACGCGCTGGGCGAGGTCGGGCGTATAGGGGGCCTCGATCAGCCAGATATGCGCGCCGATCCAGAAGGCACCAAGCTCCGCGCCCTGCACATGCTGCGCGATGCAGGGGGCCGGGCAGCCGAGCAGCCCTGCCAGCGCATCAGCGCAGGCGCGTTCCTGTTCCAGCCGCGCCGCGACAGAGGCCAGCGCCCAGTCCGGGGCCTCGGTGATCGCAAGCGGGCCGATGGTGTCCTCGCGCGGGGCAGTTGCGCCCAGCGCGGTCAGGGGGGCCAGATCATGCACGGAGACGTTCTCCCTCTGGATCAATGAAATGCGCCGAGACGATCTCGACTTCGATATCTTCGCCGGTCAGCGGGCTGACGGCGCGCAGGCTCTCGCCCATGCGCGCGGCCCCGTCCTTCAGGAAGCCGATGGCGATATAGCTTTGCAGGCTGGGCGAATAGCAGGCAGAGGTGACATAGCCCTGATCATGGGCCGCAAGCATCTGCGCGCCCTTGGCCAGAAGATGCGCGCCCGCCGGGACGCGCGCTTTCGGGTTCTTGGGGCGGAAGCCCACGAGCCGCAGCGCATCGGGGGTGTTCAACCCTTCGCGCCGCGACAGCACCGCGCCGATGCTGTCTTTCTTCGTGCTGACCATCCGCCCCATCCCGAGATTGAGCGCCGTGGTCTGCCCGTTGAGTTCATTGCCCGCCGCGTGGCCCTTCTCGATACGCATCACGCCGAGCGCTTCGGTGCCATAGGGGGTCACGTCAAACTCGGCGCCCACCGCCATGATCCGGCGCATCAGCGCGTCGCCGTAGCGCGTGGGCACGGCGAGTTCATAGGCCAACTCGCCGGAAAACGAGATACGGAAGAGCCGCGCAGGGCAGCCATTGCAGACCGTGATCTCGGCGCAGGCCATGAAGGGGAAGCCGTCATTCGAGATGTCAAAGCCCGGATCGACGAGCTTTTCCAAGAGCTTGCGGGAATTGGGGCCGGCGATGGCATATTGCGCCCAGGCCTCGGTCGTGGAGATGAGTTGCACATCCATATCGGGCCAGAGGCATTGGCGCGCGAATTCCATATGGCGATAGACGGCGACGGCGTTAGCAGTTGTGGTGGTGACGATGAAATGATCCTCGGCCAGCCGCGCGGCAGTGCCGTCGTCAAAGGCGATCCCGTCTTCGCGCAGCATCAGCCCGTAGCGCACGCGGCCCACAGCGAGCTTGGCAAAGCCGTTGCAATAGATGCGGTTCAGAAATTCGGCGGCGTCGCGCCCCTGCACGTCAATCTTGCCCAGCGTCGTCACATCGCAGACGCCGACCGAGGCGCGGGTGGCCAGCACTTCACGATCCACGCTCTCGCGCCAGGTCTTTTCGCCCGCGCGGGGGAAATATTGCGCGCGCATCCACATTCCGACCTCGACAAAGACCGCGCCTTGTTCTGTGGCCCAAGTGTGGCTGGGGGTCAGGCGGCGGGGGCGGAAGTCCTGCCCGGTGGAGCGGCCCGCCAGCACACCCAGCGCGACGGGCGTGTAGGGCGGGCGGAACATGGTCGTGCCGGTTTGCGCGATGGTCGCGCCGGTCAGTTCGGCCATGACCGCCAGCCCGCCCATATTCGAGGACTTGCCCTGATCGGTCGCCATGCCGAGTGTGGTGTAGCGTTTGAGATGCTCGACCGCGCGAAAACCTTCCTGATGGGCGAGTTTCACGTCCTTGACGGTCACATCGTTCTGGAAGTCGAGCCAGGCGCGCTTGTCGCCTTCCACATGCCAGAAAGGGGTGATGCGGGTGGGCGCGTCTTCGGCCTGCGGCAGATCGGGGGGCGTGGCGCTGCGCCCGAGATCCGCGAGCGCTTGCGTGGCGCGCGTGGCCCCGGTGCTCAGCGCCGCATGGGTGCTGAATTGCCCCTCGGCG
>PXDM01000325.1 GCA_003565055.1 Paracoccaceae bacterium | reverse complement strand
TCACTGCCTCCGTGCTTGGCGTGCAGATCATGCAGCCATTGTTCCTGTTTCGGGGTCAGCACGCGCCCGGCGGTCAGCAGGCGCGCAGCGGTTGCCACGAAATCGGCTTGCCGGTGTGTCAGCCGGTCAAGCTCCAGAGCGTGCAGCCATTGCGCCATCGCCAGCAGGTCAACCCCTTCGCGCTGGGCGTGCCCCTTGCGCTTCGGGGGGTCCGGCTGCACCGGGCGGGGCGGGTCGGTCAGTCGCGCGGCCAGGTCATACAGGTCCATACCCGCCCGGTCGAGCGTGCGCCGGACTGCCGCCACGGTCGCCACCACTTCGCCGGGGGCGCCGGATGCCAGCACGTTGGCGATGCTATCCGCGCCCTCGCGCATTCTGCGGATCGCGTCGCGGTTCATTTTCTGCATTGCTCGTGCCTTTCGGTTGCCCGATAGGCGCCGCGGTGCTATCAATTGGGCTCACGCTGTCCAGCATGAAACCATAGAAACCCGCGCCACGCCCTCGGAGTGGGTTTCTATGCGCTTTCAGTCTTGGACTGTTCCCAAGCCTCGATATCCGACAAACGCCAGCGCGCGCAGCCGGGGCTAAGTTTCACAGGTTTGGGGAATGTCGGGTCTTCACGCAGCCAGCGGCGTGGCGTCAGATGATGGACGCTGTAGCGTTCGCCGAGCTGGCGATCGGAAAGGTATGTTTCAGGCATTATTTTCTCCAACGATTGCCAAGCAAAACATGGCATCGTCAAAGATCACTTGAAATCTGGGCAACTGGGCGAGGACTGGGCGGATGCCCTAATCATCGTTGCCCACGTCCTGCCCACGTCCTGCCCAACTTTCGTCACCGTTGTATTTTTTGAGAGCACGCTCGATATTTCGTCGTGAATGACCTGATATTCTCTCAACGTCTGGCCACGTTGCTGTCTTTCCATCTGGAAAGGCTTGCCAGATGTCGTTCCAGACCTTCTCAAGTGAATTTTTCTTGGTTGCTTGAAGGTCAGTCTGCAAAGAGCGCTTTGATTCTAGAACTTTCTTCCACAGATTAGTTATGTCTTGCTCGCCTTCTGTCATCGCAGATCTCTCAAAACATACTATCCAGCCATCAATCTCCCCAAACTCTCTTAACGCCTTCCTTTGAGTATCCATGTTACAAGAGTGGAAATTGGCAAATATCTCACCCTTCAAACGCCAAGCCGCCCATGAGCTGATACGGTCTGCAAGGTTCGCTAGGTCGATACGACCAGTCCTTACGTCAATGTAAAATAGCTCAACCCGGGGGTCATCAGACTTGAGAATATGAATTACAGGCTTGGCGAGCGTTACCACCTTGCTAGATAGTCTCAAAATCTGGTCTGGCGGAGCATATGCGCTCGCGGCATGACGATACTCTTCAAGACAAATCTTCACCATCTGCTGCTCAATAGCTTTTCGCAAATTGTGCGAATGAACGGAGGTAATTGAATTTGCGCTCGTGCTGCTACTGAAAGCGGTAGACAAGTCATTCGCTGTAAGCTTTGCGGCTGCGCGTTTGCACGTGTCGAGTATTTCGTGAATGTGCACATACTCTGGAGGGCAGAACATCAGCCGATCCTCACGATGTCTGCACTCATGGCTTCACCTGCCATGAAATCAGCCCAATCGGCCATCATGCGGCGTCGCTTCTCGATCATGTCGCCGCGCCTGTAGCTGGCTTCCACCGCGTTGCTGATCTTGTGGGCCAGCGCCACCTCGGCCATGTCGCCCGGATAGGTTGTCAGTTCCGCCACCCAGTCGCGGAAAGTCGAACGCAGCCCATGTGGCACGGCGGGCCGCTTGGACACGCGATCAAGATAGCCTGCACCGCCCCCTGCAATATCGGCCTCATGCATCCGCTTCATGGTCGCTGACATTGTTCCATCCGACATTATACCGCCGCGCGGGGCTGGAAACATCAGCGGGTTGCCCTCCAGCTTGGGCAACGCTTTCAGCAGTTCGACCGCGCGGGCCGACAATGGCACGCGGTGTTCCTTTTCCATCTTCATGCGTGCGGCGGGGATGATCCAGAGCGCTCTTTCCAGATCGAGTTCATCCCAAAGCGCGCCTCTGACCTCTTGCGACCGCGTGGCAGTCAGCGCGGCAAACTCCAGCGCCCGCGCGCCGAAGCCTTCACGGCCCTGCAACGCCGCATACCAGCGCGGCGCATCTTCCAGCGTCAGGGCGGGGTGGTTTTCGTCCTTCGCCACCTTGGACGGGGGCGGCAAGAGTTCCTTCAGGTTGCCCGCCCAGCGCGCAGGATTGTCGCCGGTCCGATGCCCTGCAACCGTGGCCCAGTTCAGCACCGCCTCGATCCGCCCGCGCAGGCGCGATGCAGTTTCGGTCTTCTCCATCCAGATCGGCTGAAGAACCCGTAACACGTCCTGCGTGGTGATATCCTGCACCAGCATCTTGCCCAGATCGGGGGTGGCATAGGTGGCAAGGGTGTTTTCCCATTGCTGGCGGTGCTTC
Source organism: Paracoccaceae bacterium (assembly GCA_003565055.1). Classification (GTDB taxonomy): domain Bacteria; phylum Pseudomonadota; class Alphaproteobacteria; order Rhodobacterales; family Rhodobacteraceae; genus Roseinatronobacter. Next base: position 1,113 of record PXDM01000325.1, on the reverse strand, counting down.
GGGTTCTTGAAGGCGTCCAACTTTGCGGCAAGCGCCTTGTCCACTGCCTGCGCAAACGTCAGGCCACGGCGCTGGGCGGCCACCAGCGCGGCCTTGGCGGCCTTGCGTTCCTCCACGGGGTCAATGCCGCGCTCGATCTTGTCGCGGGCCTCTCGGGCCTTGTCGCGGGCCTGCGACAGCGTGACGGTCGGATAACCACCCAGCCCGATGTCGCGCCGCACCGCCCCGACCTTGATGCGCAACACCCAGGACCGCCCGTCCTTCGGCGTGACTTGCAGGTAAAGCCCCGTCACGCCACCGACCGAAAACAGGACATTCCGCTTGCCGCCCGGATGGGTCAGCCGCTTCACGTCCAGCGCGGTCAGTTCTTCGGCTACCTTCGGCATCTTTTACACCCCACATAAAGCCCCACATAGGAACTGTAACCGGGTGCATGGAATCGCGCAAGGCTGCATATCGCTTATGTGGGGTCCGCCCTTGCTGCGTTAGGCTTTTCTGGCAATCATACATATGATTGCAAATGATAAAACAGACTTCATGGCGGGCGCTCTCTCCGCCATTTTTGCGGGTGAAGTGCTTGCTTTCATTGGAAAAGTTAAAAAGCTTGCCCCCATAATATCCCCCACGTCGACAAGGCTTGCCCCGGAATTTGCCGGAACAAAATGCCCCACCATCGAGTGGCGAGAGCTTCGTGCGAGCGAACAAGCCTCGAAGGTTGGCGAAGGCTTAAAAGTCTTGGCGGACGCCCCTTGCGTTTGCAGCCCTTCACCACGGTTCGTTCGGTCCCATCCAGAAGATATCCATCGGACTCAATCGCAGTCCTGATACCCCGACGCCATGCAGACCTGTGCCCTGCGCTGAGCTTCTGTTATCGCTTCGGCAGTCATCTGTTGCGCTATCCTGTTGATGTCTTCGCGAGCAAAGTCGCTCCCGTTCGTGGCGCCGATACTTAACCACATGTGCGCCAACATGAAGTTCTGCGCGACGCCGAGACCAAGTTCATACATTAACCCGAGGTTGTCCTGCGCCTCTGCGTGACCCTGTTGAGCAGCGGCGCGATACCAGTACACGGCTTCGGTGTAGCTTTGGGCTACGCCACGTCCTTCATCATAC
>PXDM01000451.1 GCA_003565055.1 Paracoccaceae bacterium | reverse complement strand
TTACCGAAGCCGGACAGGCGCTGATCGACCAGATGCCTGACCCACTGCACCAGCGCTTCACGCAGCGGTTCGACCGCCTCGCGCCCTGGGAGCAAACCCTGATCCTGAGTGTGACAGAGCGCCTCGGCGCGCTTTTCGATGCGGATTATGCGCCAGCCTTCCCCGCCGCAGAGCCACAAGACGCCATGCCGTCTCAGGCCATGGGCCGATTGCGCCCGGAGCCGTGATCTGGCCCGGCCACACCGCACGCGCGCGTCCAGACAGTTCACATTCTGGTCAGACCGTCCGCTCGTCCCGTATGCGCGGACGCCAATCGACGCCGGGGGGATTACAAATCCTGCAGAAAATCGCTACGCTGCCTGAAAAATATCGAGGCAGAACATGAGCAGACTGATCCTTTCCCTTTTGGTTGTAGCGACCCTCGCGGCCTGCGGCAGCCGTGGCGGAAATTTCTCCGCGCCACGCAATCTTGATAACGCCTGCTTGCTCGAACGCGAACGCCCCAACTATTTCGCGGCCATGCGGGCCTCTGAGCGGCGCTGGGGCACGCCTGTTCCCGTGCAGATGGCCATTATCCACGCTGAAAGCCGCTTCATTGGCGATGCGCGCACCCCGGTGCGCTACACGCTTGGTGTCATCCCGATGGGGCGGCAATCTTCGGCGCTGGGGTATTCGCAGGCGCTCGATGGCACCTGGGAGGAATATGTACAGGAGACGGGCAATCGCCGCGCCTCGCGCACGAATATCCGCGATGCGGCCGATTTCGTCGGCTGGTACAATGACAAGACACGTCAGCGCAATGGCGTGGCGCTGACCGATGCGCGCAACTTGTATCTGGCCTATCATGAGGGCCATGCAGGGTTTCGGCGCGGCTCCTACAACGCCAAGCCATGGCTCCTGGGGGTTGCCAGCCGTGTGGCTTCGCGTGCGGCGATGTACGAGCGGCAATTGCGCGAGTGTGGACGGCTCTGATCTGGCTGCGCCCGGCGGCCTTCATAATTCCACGAGGCCGCCGCAATCTCGCCGCCTCCGGGCGATGTAATCATCCTTAACAAAACTTTAATATGTTGAGGTGAAGCATGAGTTTGACTGAAGTCCTGCCGAAAGTCCTGAGACCCGGCGCTGTGATGGATGCGCTGCGGGCGTTGCGTAGGCCGTCAGAGCGGCCAGAAGCAGATCAGATTGCGCAGCGGTTTGACAGGCTCTCCGACAATTCCGAAGCGCGTTTGCCCCGCCGGGGCTATATCAAGGGCTGACGACAGGCTCAGGCAGCTCCAGCGTCTGCATCAGATCGCGCAGCTCCTGGCGCGCGGCGACATGCGACATGGTCATTGCTCCGCCGCCGATATCAGTCATATCCAGAAGCGTCAGGCCCTTGGGGAACAGTTCGCGGAAGATCACCCGCTCGCTGAACCCGGGGGCCACGCGAAATCCGATGCGACGTGACAGCTGGTCGAGCGCATCGCCGACCTTGCGCTTGTTGTGCATCGCAGTGGTGCCCATGCGATTGCGCAACACCACCCAATTGAGCGGCCTGAGCCCCGCCTGCGCGCGGGTCTGGCGCGCTTTCCACACCATTTCCGAATAGATCGACGGTGCCAGCACCGCGCCGGTTTCGGGATCCGTGCGCGCGAGCAGGTCGAAGTCGATGAAACTGTCATTGATCGGCGTGATCAGCGTATCCGCGACGGAATGGGCGAACTGGCTGTAGCGGGTATGCGAGCCGGGGCAGTCGATCAGGATGAAATCGCTCTCGGTGCTGAGCGCCTCCAGCGCCGCGCTCATACGGGCGTCTTGCAGCTGCGGACCCTCTGGAAGATCGAAATCCTTGGCGTCAGGCAGCGGCATGAAGCGCGGGCAAGGCAGGTCCACCCCTTCGCGCGCCATCCAGGCTTGTCGGTTTTCGATGTAGCGCCCGAAGCTCAGCTGGCGCAGGTCGAGATCCATCGCCCCGATGCGATAGCCCGCCCGCGCCAGCGCGATCGAGACATGCATCGAGACGGTCGATTTGCCCGAACCGCCCTTTTCATTGCCCACAACGATGATATGCGCCACCGCATCCGCCCCGCTTCTGATTGGCTTGTCCCGTGTCGTCTAGGGCCTGCGCGGCGCAGTGACAAGCCCGCATTGCCCTGACCGCAACGCCTTGGCCACAATAGCAAAAGGCGCGGGTTTCCCCGCGCCTGCGCATCGCTCTGAGGTCACTGGCTTCAGAAGCCGAGACCTGCATATTTGTTCTTGAACTTCGACACTTTACCGCCCGTGTCGAGCAACCGGCTGTTGCCGCCGGTCCAGGCCGGGTGAACGGAGGGGTCCACGTCGAGCGAGAGCGTGTCGCCCTCGGCGCCCCAGGTCGATTTCATCTGGACGACCGTGCCATCGGTCATCTTGACATTGATCAGGTGGTAATCGGGATGCGTATCGGCTTTCATGATTTCGCTCCTCAGGCTTTCGCTTTAAGCGGACGGTAATTCGTTTTCTCGGCGATGCGGGCGGATTTGCCGCGACGGTCGCGCAGATAGTAGAGCTTCGCACGGCGTACGCGGCCCCGGCGGACAACCGTGATGCTGTCAATATTGGTCGAATAGAGCGGGAACACACGCTCCACGCCTTCGCCGAAGGAGATCTTGCGCACAGTGAAGGATGCGCCGATGCCTGCGCCGCCTTTGCGGCCAATGCAGACGCCTTCGAAATTCTGGACGCGCGAGCGGGTGCCCTCGGTCACTTTATAGCCGACGCGGATGGTGTCACCGGCTTTGAAATCCGGGATGGTCTTGCCAAGCTCTGCGATTTGCTCGGCTTCGATTTGGGCGATCAGGTTCATCGCTGGTCCTCTTTTCATAACTCGCGGGTTTGCCCACGCTGGTGATGCCGACCAAGAGCTCTGATCTTCGACCGGGTCCGCATGCCGCGCCCGTCAGAGATTGGTCCTGCTGTTCTTCGTCGTCGCCGCCCTGCCCCACCCCTGCCGAAGCTGTCAGGTCTGTGGGCAAAGCATCTGTCGTGACCAGTATCCCGGCCATGACAAAAGCCCGGCGCGACATGTGCCGCGCGCGGGCCGATCTTTCAGGCTCAGGCCAGCGCGGCCTTCGCCTTGCTCACGATCTGGCCGAACGCATCGGGTTCGTGCACAGCGAGATCGGCCAGAACCTTGCGGTCCACTTCGATGCCTGCAAGCGTCAGCGCGTTGATGAAACGCGAATAGGTGAGGCTCGGGTCGATTTCGCGCACAGCGGCATTGATTCGCTGAATCCAGAGCGCGCGGAAATTGCGCTTGCGCACCTTGCGGTCGCGGGTGGCGTATTGGTTGGCCTTGTCGACCGCCTGGGTCGCCGTGCGGAAATTCCGCGAGCGCGCGCCGTAATAGCCTTTGGCCGCCTTGATCACCTTGCGGTGACGGGCGTGGGTGACAGTGCCTGATTTAACACGTGACATGACAGTGCCTCCTTAGCGGTCGTAGGGCATGTATTTCTTGACGATGCGCGAATCCTGATCCGACAGGATCGTGGTGCCGCGCGCGTCGCGAATGAACTTCTTGGTCCGCTTGATCATGCCATGGCGCTTGCCGGCCTGACCGGCCTTGACCTTGCCGGAC
>PXDM01000212.1 GCA_003565055.1 Paracoccaceae bacterium | reverse complement strand
GCCGACACGGGTTACCAGCAACTCGCGCCGCCCATTCGGGGCTCCCGGCAATATCCCTTCGCCGCGTGCGAGCGGCAAAATGACCTCATCCGCGTCCCGGTCCAGATGGCGTGCGGTCGGAAGCGAGGCGAAGTTGTAGTTGGGCGAGGGGATCGGCATCGCCCAGTCAAATGTGGGCGCGCGCCACGGATTGCGGCTTTCGCGCTTGCCCAGTGTCGCTTGCAGGATTAGGTCAAGCACAAACATCGCAAAGCCGATGGTCAGGACAAAGCTGAAGATGGAAGAGGTCAGGTTCAGCCAGACCCATTCGGGATTGTCCGGGTAGACATCAATCCGGCGCGGCATCCCCAAGAGGCCCGTCAGATGCATGATGAAGAAGGTGCCGTGAAACCCGATCAGGATGACCCAGAAGGCAGCCTCGCCCAAGCCCTTGATGCGGCGCTTGCCAGTGATCAGCGGCATCCAGTAGGTGGCCGCCGCCATCATCGGAAAGACAAAGCCACCGATCAGCACATAATGCAGATGCGCGGTGACAAAGGCGGTATCATGCGCCTGCCAGTTGAAGGGCACGATGGCGAGCATCACGCCCGTCAGCCCGCCCATCACGAAGGTCAGGAAGAAGCCCAGGATGTGATACATCGGCAAGACGAGCTGCGGTCGCCCCTTCCACATCGTGCCGATCCAGGCAAAAACCTGCACCGCCGTGGGCACCGCGACCAGCACCGAGGCCGCCGAAAAGAAAGCCAGCGCCATATGCGGGATGCCCACGGTGAACATGTGATGCACCCAGAGCCCGAAGCTCAGGAATACCAGCGCAAGGATCGCCGCGACAATCGCGCCATAGCCGAGGATCGTGGTGCGACACAGGACCGGGATCATCATCGACATGGCACCGGCAGCGGGCAGGAAGATGATATAGACCTCGGGGTGGCCAAAGAGCCAGAAAAGATGCTGCCACAACAGCGGATCGCCGCCGCGCGTGGGATCGAAGAAAGGCCAGTCGAAGGCGCGTTCGATCTCCAACAGGACCGAGCCTGCGATCAGCGGCGGAAAGCCCACGAGCATCATCACCGACGTGCCGAGCATGTACCACGCGAACAGCGGCATCTCCATCAGCCGCATGCCCGGCGCGCGCTGGCGCAGGATCGTCACGGTGATCTCGACGGCGGCGGCAATCGCCGAGATCTCGACGAAGGTGACGCCCAGAAGCCAGACATCCGCGTTGATGCCGGGCGAAAATTCGGCGCTCGACAGCGGCGTGTACATGAACCAGCCATCCCGCGGCGCGACGCCGAAGAGAAGCGCCGTGAGCATGATCAGCCCGCCAAAGAGATAGCACCAGTAGCCGAGCGCCGTCAGGCGCGGAAAGGCCATGTCGCGCGTGCCGAGCATCTTCGGCAGGAGCCAGATCGCCAGCCCTTCGAGCATGGGAATGGCAAAGAGGAACATCATGATGCTGCCATGCATCGTGAAGATCTGGTTATAGAGCTCCGTGTCCAGAAACGCGCCGTTGGGCGTGGCAAGCTGCGCGCGGATCAGCATCGACAGGATGCCGCCAATGGCGAAGAACACAAAGGCCGTGGCCATGAAGCGCAGGCCGAGCGTGGTGTGGCTCACAGCGGTGATCTGGCCCCAGATGCCGCGATCATTCGCCCAGACCTTCGACAACTCGCGATGCAGGCGCAGGGCGCGCTGCCTTGGATTGGCCGCGATGGCAAGAGTCGTTGCCGAGGCGTCGGCTTGCGGGCCTGCATCGGGGGAAATGTCAGTCATCGGACGCCTCCTCGCGCAGCGCGGCAATGGCCGCTTGCCAGTCTTCGGGGGCATGCGCGATCACCGTGAAGGTCATGGCCGCATATCCGACGCCCGAGAATTCAGCGCTGCGACCAGCGTAGATGCCGGGCGCGTCCGCGCGTAGGCGCAGGCGGTTCTCGCGCCCCGGAATGGCGTCGATCTTGCCCGCCAGACGCGGCACCCAGAAGGCGTGGATCACATCGGCCGAGGTCACGACCACCTCGACGGTCTCGCCTGCGGGGATGTGCAGGACCTCCTCGCTCTCGATCCAGCCGCCATTGCCGTCAGGATGCCCGAAGCGCCAGCCCCATTGCCAGGAATGCGCCGTGACCTCGACCGCATCCCCGCGCGGCAGGATGCGCTCGCCGACCCAGATCCCGGCCCCGAGCGTCACGCTGAGCACCGTGAGCGAGAACCACAGCCCCAGCCGATGCGTCCAGACCCGTGAAGCGACGGCACGCGGCGGCCCGAAGGCCATTGCGACCAGCACCAGCACCATCAGCGTCAGCACGAAAGACCCGGCGAGCATGCCCCACCAGAGCCAAGCAATCTGGCCCGCCACCGGCCCTGCCGGGTCAAGCGTCGAGAGCGGCCCAGAGCATCCGGCAAGGGCTGCAAGGGCAAGTGCAGGCAATGCGGCTCTCATAGCGGCTCTAGATTTGCAGGGATGGCATTGCCGCGCGGCTCTTGCAGGAAAGCCGGCAGCGCTGCCACTAGGGCGTCGAGATCGGGTTTCGCGAGCACCAGCCACAAGACACCCATGATCAGCACGAGCAATGGCGCCACGGTAAGCCCCACCGGGGGCATCTTGTAGGCACCCCGCCCCTCGCCCGCCTGTACGATCACATGGCCGAGCCAGGCATGCAGCAACACCAGCCCCGAGACCGCGACCAGTTTCGCGAGCATCCAGACGGTCAGCACATGATGGGCGAAAATCAGCGCTGTGCCCGCCGCAATCGCGATGATGGAGGCAGGCGTCACGACGCGGGTGTAGGAATAATGCGTGAGCCACCGGAATTCATCAAAGCCCGGTTGCGTCTGCATTTCCCGGCGTCGCCCATAGACCTGCATTACGACGGGCAGCACCAGAAGCCCGGCCATCCAGATCGTGAACCCGATGATATGCACGGCCTTCAGGATAGCGATCATGCGCGCCTCGTGATCCCCAGCAGACCCCAGGCCAGATAGGCCGCGAGCGCCGCGACGGGCACCATCCCCGGCACCCACATGATCAGCCCCGCGAGTTGCTGATCACTGAGCGCCGTCAGGCCGAAGCGTTCAGCCAGCGCAAGATGTTCCAGATAGAAGGGCCGCCCGGCGAAGGTCAGGATCGCGCCAAGAAAGCCCATCTGCGCGACCAGCGGCATCAGCCAGGCCACATCACGCCATGACTGCCCCGACAACACCGCCGACCAGAACGCCCATGCAGGCGGCAGGAGCGCCGCTTGCATCGCCCAGTAGATGGCCGTGCTGTCCCATGCGGCGGAATAGACAGCGGGCACATGCCAGGCCCAGAGCGCGGCAGAGAGCGCGAAGAAGCTTGCGCCTGCGGGGATGCGCAGGAGCGGCAGCGCAACGGCCAGCGCGGGCGCGATCATCGAGATCAGGATCAGGTGATGCGCGCTGCGGGCGGCAAAAAGCGCCACTGTGAGCGCGCAGAGCGGTGAGACGAAGGCGAGCACCGCCCCGCCTGTCGCGACCCCGAACGCGCGCTGACGTGTCCGGCTGGCATGGCGCAGATGCCACAGCCCCGCCACAGTGCAGAGCGCGAGCGCCAGCAGCAACGGCGGATCGAGGTTCCACATGCGCCAGAGATCCGCAGGCAAGGGCGCGGGGCCGCAATAGGGATAAGATGTGGAACTGTCTTCTGTCATCCGCGCTTAACGAGCGGACAGGTGCCCCGGTTCCGCTGCAGCATGATTTTTTTGCGCGCCGCCCTCGGTGTCGTCCGAGGCCGCCTGCGCCTGCCATTCCGTGGGCGCGCAGCCAGTCACGCGCCGGAACTCACGGTTGAAATTGGATTTGGTGTTGAAACCACTGTCGAGCATGGCCTCGGTGACAGTGGCGCCTTTGGCGATCAGTGCGCAGGCATGGCGGATGCGCCAGGCATTCACATAACGCGACACATTCGCGCCCGTGACGCGGTTGACCGCCGAAGACAGCCGCTTTTCGGGCAGATGCAGCCGCCGCGCGAGCCGGGTCAGGTTGAGGTTCGGGTCCAGATGCACTGGCTCGCGCGCGAGAAAAGCCTCAAGCCGCGCGAGAATCTCGGCATCTTCGGTCACCACCTCTGCTGACGGGGCGGCAGGGCTCTCGCGTTCGTCCTGTTCCACCCCGGTCGCCGCCGGATTGCCACTGAGCACGCCCAGCAGCAACAGCACAAGCGAGGAGGCCACTGTGATCATCCACCCCGCCCAATCGGCATTGCCCGTCACGAAGGCGAGCGCGATCAGCACATCACTGAGCGCCGAGCCGATCAGCGCCCAGCCGAGCAGCGTCCAGAGCCGTGCAGGTGTCTCGCCAGCCTCGAGCCGCGCCAGCGGCATGTCGTTTGACGACCGCAGCCGCCACAGGATCGCGCCGCCATAGAGCACGAAGACAAGCGGCACGATCACATCGACAGTTTCCGGCGCGAAGATGCGGCAGAAAAGGACGAAGGCCGGGGCGGCCATATGCGTGAGGCTCGCGCGCAGCGACAAGCGGCGGACCAGCGCATCGTGCAGCGTGATCCAGGCCAGCGGCGGGATCACCGCCGCGCTGACCGGCAGGACCGGGCGCAGCGCGTCAATCCCGTAGCCCCCGACCAGCGCCACGAGCAGCGATTGCCCGGCGCAGGCAAGCAGGAACACGACAAGCAAGGGGCGGCCCTCTGACATGAGCGTACGCGCCGCCAGATAGGCGAGAATGAGGGCGACGAAAGCAGGGATCGGGAGCATAGGCATGGCCCCCTTCTATCCGAAATCCGGATCATGGCGACCTGAATCCCGAAAAAAGGACGCGGCACGGCCCGATCCCGGCGCATCACAGGGCCACGTTCATCAACGGAGGTTCCCATGAAACGTATCGCGCTTTTGTCGCTGCTCGCTCTGTCCCACGCCTTTGGCGCAAGTGCCGGGATGCTGCCCGGCTATGATCGCTTCGATCTCGCTGCGCCGCATCGCGCGCTGCCGGTCGCGGCGTCGATCTGGTATCCGGCGGCCAATCCGACCTATCGCGCCCCGGTCGGTGATGGCCCGATCTTTGCGCCGAGCTTCGCCTATATCGGCCCGGCGATTGCCGAAGGGCGGCATCCGCTGGTCCTGCTCTCGCATGGCTCGGGCGGCAATGCGCAGACGCTTGGCTGGCTCGCCGGCGCGCTGGCGGCGCGCGGGGCGATGGTGCTCGCGGTCAATCATCCCGGCTCGACCAGCGGGGACAGCGCGCCGCGCCGCTCGGTCGACCTGCGGGCGCGGGGGGCTGATCTCACGGCGGCACTGGACATGATCCTCGCCGATCCCGCGTTCGGCCCGCATATCGACACGGCGCGGATTGGCACGGTCGGCTTTTCGCTTGGCGGCGCGACATCGCTGGGGCTGGCAGGTGTCCGGTTCAGTGGCGCGCAGCAGGACGCGCATTGCGCCATCGCACCGGAGGCCGCTGATTGCGGGTTCTTCCGGCTCGGCGGCGTGCGCTTTTCAGATCATCCGGGCTTTGACGCGGATTTGCGCGATGCCCGGATCACGCGCGCGGTGATCGTTGACCCCGGATTTGGCGGCGCGGCGCTCTCTGCGAGCCTGGAGGCAGCGCTTCCCGGCATGACGCTGATCAATCTGGGCACGGATGACCGATTGGGGGCGGCAGATGTCGGGCCGGAGGGCAATAATCTGGCAGCGCGCCTGCCCGATGCCACCTATATCGAGATCGCGCCTGCACATCATTTCACCTTCCTCAGCCGCTGCAAACCCGGCGCTGACGCCTTGCTCGCGGAAGAGGGCGAAGACCCGATCTGCACCGATCCGGCGGGGACGGATCGCGGCGCAACCCATTCGGCACTGATTGAGGTCATCGCGCAGGGGCTGGGGCTGTAGCCCACCCTGCCCGGCACGCGGCGCGGCACTTCCCCCCGGCGGCGCATGGCCGGGGGGCGCTTATTTGGTGAGGATCAGCTTGCCCGCCCGCGTGATGCGCAGCGTGTAGATCTGCCCGTCGAGGTCGATCTGCGCGACATTGCCCGCCCCGACCAGCGCGCGCGCCTGATGCAGCGGGTTGCGCTCGGGCGTCTGGTGCGACCGGAGGATCAACCTGTCGGCGCCCAGAAACTCATTGGTCTTTTCCATCTTGCTCATGATGCTCGGCTCCAAACTGAGGGGACAGCCGGGCTGCAACTGTGTTGTGGCTGGGCGATCCTCATTTCCTGACAAATTAAATCGGATTTGTCAATCGCCTTGCGCGCGACCCGTTTCCGCATCATCTCGGATCGCGAAAAGCGGGCTCAGCGCAAAGCTGCGGAGCATGCCCTCACAGCGCGGTCTCGCATGGTCTTTCCTGCGTCAGTCCTGCACTGCGGCGGCGAGCGTGGTGATCGTCCCGCGAGGCTCATTCGCGACGATCGTGTAATGCAGCGCGTCGCTGCTCCAATAGGCCATGACACCCTCATTGACATCGACCACGCGCAGCGCATAAGCGCTCTGGTCTTCGTGCCGGGGCGTCAGCGAGACGGTCACGCGCTCATTCTCGGGGTTGCGGTAGTAGAACACTGCGACCGGGTGGTCATCCACCATGATCATCCGCGCCGATTCCACCTGATAGCCCAGCCGATCCAGTTTCGGGCTCTCGATCTTGTATTGCATCTTGGCCGACATCCAGTCGAGCGCCGATGCCATATTGGCCCCGTCGAATTCCGTATCCTCATAGGCGGCGAGCGTATGGGCGGCATGGCCAGCCAGTGTGGGCGTGACGAAATAGGGCATGGTGTTCGCCATCATCCTATCGCTGCCCGCAGTATAGATTCCATGCGACGCCCAGCCTGCCACGAAAAGCACCAGCCCCGCCGCCATGCGTTGCCAGCCGCCCCCGATCAGCAAGGCCCGCCGATTCTGTTTCTTCAGCTTCGCGGCAAGCTCGCGCTCCAGGGCCGCGATCTTCAGATTGGCAGGGCTCTGGTCCATCGTCCCGGCGTAATCATGCAGCAGATTGTCGAAATGACGCCATTGCGCGACCGCCTCGCGGGCCTCTGCGTCGCGGGCGAGGCGGGCTTCGACCGCTTTCACCTTGTCCGGGGAAAGCTGGCCATCGACATAGGCCATCAGTTCCGGATCAAGGTCTATCCCGGTCTCCTGATGCGTGGTCATGTGCTTTCTCCTTTTCGTTTCAATAGCGTCAACTTACCCTTGCCAACGCCCTGCACGATCTGGCGGAGCGCTTCACGCCCCCGGCCCAGACGCGACATGAAGGTGCCAAGTGGCACATCGAGGGTCTTTGCCGCTTCGGCGTAGCTCATTTCCTTGAGCGCGATCAGGATGATCGGCTTGCGCTGGGCCTCGGGCAGATGATCGAGCGCCGCGAGCACTTGCTTGAGTTCAAGCTGCCTGTGCTGGCACTCGGTCGCAATCGGTTTGGGCAGATCAGGCGCCGCCTCCGTGCGGGTCTTTTCGCGCCGGATCGCGCTGATATGTGTGTTGTGCAGGATCCGGAACAGCCAGGGCCGCAGGTCGGAGCCGCGCTGGAAGGTATCGGCCTTGGCGATCGCCTTGACCAGCGTCTCCTGCACCAGATCATCGGCGGCAGAAGGATCGCGCGTCAGGACCAGCGCGTAGCGGCGCAGGCTTCCGATATGCGTGTGCAACTCGTTTTTCAGGCTCACCGGCTCACCTCTGTTTGCGTTTCGGGGATTACGCGCCAGAGCGACATTTCATCCAAAAAAATTTCGGCGCGCGGTGACGGATGAAACCAGCCTGCCGGACGTTCTTTGGACAAATACAGGAGTGTGACATGGCGAATGATCTGATCATCCGGCCGCAAGTGCCCGCAACGCGGCCAAAAGTGACATTGCCGGGCCTGATTTTCGGCACGAAACCGCGTGTCATCGCGAAACGCAGTCTCGTGTATCTCGTGGCGGCCTTCGTGCTTTATTTCGGTGTCATCGGCAATCTGATGCACCGTATCGACGCGGATCTGGAGTTTTCCCCGCCCAACCCGATCGAGGGCGGCAGCCATGCCGTCAACATGGCCGAAGCGCTTATCCTGCGCGAAACGGTCGAGAACCGCTGGACGGCGAATGACCCGATCTTCTTCCCGACGGCCTTTCTCGACAACATGCCGAATTTTCAGCGCGGCATGATGCGCGCAGTGAGCCGTTTCACGATGGAGCTGGAGAACCAGATCGGACGTCTGCGCGGATCTTCCGCGATTGACAGCGATCTCGAACGCGCCACGGGTCTGCTGCAATTCCCGACCGATGTCTGGATTTTCGACTTCGACCAGTCGCTGCTGCCGATCCAGCCCGCCGATACGCAATATGAGGCCGCTGCCCGTGCCTTGCGCGCTTTCAACACGCGGGTGGCGCTTGGGATGGCGGTGTTCGAGACGCGCCCCGACGCGCTCGCGCTCACGGTGGAGCGGATGGCGGGCGAGCTCGGCTCGCGCGCGGCGATTGTGGACGATCATGTGAGCAGAGATGGCTTCATCATTGATTTCGTCTCTGATGACATCTTCTACTTTAACAAGGGCATGGCCTTTGCTTCCTACATGCTCTTGCGCGAGTTAGGGCGTGATTTCGAAGCGACAATTCGCGCACAGGGACTCACGCGGGTCTGGTCCCAAGCGCTCGAAAGCCTGCGCGCAGCGTCGCAGCAAAAGCCGCTGATCGTGCTCAACAGTTCCGGCGCGAACAGCTTTCTGGCCAATCATCTGCACCTGCAGGGCTTCTACCTCAAGCGCGCGATCCTGCAGCTCGATGAGATTGCCCGCGTGATCCGCGCCAACTGAGAACTGGACCACATGTCTCACCTGATCCGGCCCGCCCTCGGGCCGGATTTTTCTGTCTGGAGGGGGATACGGGTGTTTGACCAGCGCCGCAGGCCGGGCTTGTAGCGCCTGCCGCATGTCTCCGGTGATCTCGATCCTGCTGGTGCGGCGAAAGCCCCCTGCATGATCCGCGCCCCTCGCCGATGGGAAAAAGCCCGACGCAGACTTGCTGCGCCGGGCTCTGGTGCCGCAGTGATGGCGTGTCAGGCGGCGCGACAGGCCCCCTGCGCCGGGCCGGTGGTCAGTTTCTCAAGGGTCTGCGCCCAGTTGCGGGTGCTCGTTGCGTCAATCGGGCTGCGGGGTTCGGTCAGGTAAAGCCGTTGCACCCGCTCGATCAGCCTGAGCCGCCAGTCCGGCGCGAGGGTAATACCTTCCTGCTCGGCCCAGCGCAGCGCTTGGGCCACAAAGGGCTTCGCCGGGTCGATCTGATCGACTAGGAGCCGCTCCGGTCGCCGCTCGACCCGGTCGAGCTGCGCAGCGAGCACAGAGGCGGGCATCAGATCCTCGACCGTCGCCCCGGCCATGCCGGTCAACGCCTGCAGGCTGATCACGCGCCCATGGCCGCCGAGCGCGCGCGCCAGCGCCTGACCCTGCGGGCTGTCATCGACCAGAACAGGCGGCATGCCCAGATCGTCATCGCTGAGCATCTGCGCCATGGTCTGCATCATCCGCACATTGCCTGCAGGCGCGAAGACAAGATCGCGCGGCGGTGCGAAGCTGCGCGACGCGATGCACAGCGTCTTGATCATGCTCAGATAGCTCTGCTCGACAAAGCCCTGCACCAGAACCGGCTGCGCGTGACGCAGACCCGCTTCAGCGACGGCGAGGTTGAGCGCCGCGCGCACGGCGAAAGCGGCCCCGCGCTGGGTGTCGGAGCCTTCGGCGCGCAGCAGGTCTTCGGTCGCACGCGTCGAGCCGCCGTGATCGACATAGACCTTGCGCGCGCGTGCCATGCGGTCGGCATCGACCATGAAGGGCGAATGCGTGGTGTAGAGGATCTGATTGTCGCGCGCCAAACCGTCGAAGAAGCCCGACAGATCGCGCTGCGCCAGCGGGTGGAGCGAATGGCCCGGTTCATCAAGCAGCAGGATGCAATTCGCATGCGCGCCTCTGGCTTCCTGCAGGAAGACCAGAAAGAAGCTCAGGAACCATTGCAGCCCGGTCGAGCGGTGCTCCAGCTCGACCTCTTGCGGGCGGCGGGCATCGGCAACCCAGATGCGGAAATGGTTGCCATCGGCCTCGAAGCGGAAGCGGTAATCACCCTGCTTCCACCATTCGGCGAAACGCTCGGTCAGCTTGGTGCCTGCGGCCTGCAGCAGGATCGACCGCGTCCGCTTGGCCTCGGCGATCTGTGCGAGCAGGTCGCGGTCGGGTTCCTGCGTTTCGCCGCGCGCGCGCTGCACAAGCGACTGCAGCAGCCCGGCCTTGCCCTTTTCGGCAATCATGCGGGCCTCGGCCTCATCGCGGATATCGCGGAAATCACGGCCGAGTTGCAGGATTTCCTGCGCCTCCACGCCGACGAAATCGAACAGGACGCGCAGCGTGCGCGCTTTCGCGCTTTCCTTCGCGCCCAGATCCCCACGGCGCATGTTCTCGACGACATGGGGCAGGTAGATCTCGGAATCGAGATTGCCGTAATTCGAGTAATAGACGAAACGCGGCAGACGGCTGATCACCTCGCGGCGCACATCATCGCGCGAGGTCTGGTCCGGGGCCATCATCGCCGCCATCTGCGTGCCCAGCGCCTTGCGCAGATCGCGCAGCACCGGGATCACCGCGCAGGTCGCGGGCGGGTCTTGCGGGATCAGCGCCACGACCGCGTTGCGCGCAAGGCGCAGGTCATTGGCGGTCACGATATCGAGCGATTTCAGATCCGCGATCGTGGCCGCGACGAGGGCCTGCGCATCGGCCTGCAACGCGCCCTTGGTGGTCTCAAGCGTCTGCTGCGCCTCTTCGAGCGCTTGCCAGGCGCGGGCGAGCGCGCCAGTGTCGCCGCGCGCGTAATCCGGAAATGCGAGGGTGAAGGCCCCGTTATAGAGCCGCGCCACGGAGACCCGCCGCGCCTGCGCTTCGGGGATGCCGGTCATATCGGCCAGTGCCTGGGAATACTTGCCCGTGTCGAATTCCGCTGTGATGAATTCAAACTGGTCAGGCGCGTTGCGGATCGTGACAAAGAGCGCCTTGGGGTAGTCCGAGACAGGCTCGATCTCGCCCCCGCTGGCGGGGTTCAGCTTCCAGAGCGGCAAGAGCAGATTGGTCTTGCCGGATTCGTTCACCCCGATCAGCGCGGTGACCTGATCGAGTGTCAGCCAGCCGGAATCCGAGACCGACCGGAAATTGCTGACCCGGAAGCGGGTCAGCGTGTAGTGATCCTTGCGCGGCTTTGCGGCAATATCGGCGTCAATCTGAAAATGTGGTTCGTGGCGCATCTGCATCCTCCATCTGCCTGCCTGTTTCCAGATCAGGCCCGTCCAGTTCCATATCTTCCGGAGGTGCCACGAGCAGCACCGCCGGCGTTTTGGTCTGGGCAGTCCGCAAGCTTGCCGTCGCCTCGATCACCATCACAGCCGCAATCAGCCCTGCGATGGCTGTCTGACCCAGGCGCCAATCCGTGGCATAGGTGCCAAGAATGCGCGGAACCGCTACGCCGACACGGCGCGCGGCACGACGTTTCGCGGCCCAAAGACTTCCCATGTGGTCAGAAAACGCGCGAAAGGGGGCTGTAATCCCTGTGAAAAATGCAACTGGCCCGATTTTGCGGGCATGGGCCGAGATCGCCACGCCCAGCGCCACCGCGACGCCAAGCGCCACGGGCCAGACTGCGCCCGGCGCCACGGCGAGCACAGGCTCCGCGATGGTGGCGTCAAGGACGGGCCAGAGCATGGGCAACGCGAGCGCGGCCCCTGCGAGAGCGAGGAAGGGAAGCGCCAGCGCCTCGGGCTTGGTCCGGGGCGCTTTGGGCGGGTTGAGCCAGAGCATCGCGCCCGCCCGTGCCATCAGGAGCGTCGTGGCCACGCCCGACAGGGTCAGCGCCAGTGTCAGCCAAGGCAGCCAGACCTGCGAGCCGAGCGTCAGCGCGTCCTTGAGCGCCTCCTTGCCGAGACTGCCTGACGAGAGCGGCACGCCCGCCAGCACCAGCGCGGGCAGGAGCAGCGCCGCGCTCATCGCGCCGCGCGCGACAGCGCCGGTCTGCGCGGCCCAGGCCCCGACGCCGAGAAACAGCGCGCCCTTGGCCAGCGCGTGATGCGCGGCGAGAAAGACCAGCACCGGCAGGAGCGGGGCCCAGGCCGCCGGGCTCATCAGCGCGGCCCCGAGCCCCAGCGCGATGATCCCCATCTGGCTGACGCTGGAATAGCCCAGAACGGTCTTGGCGCTGCGTTCCTGCACCCCGAGCAGGAGGGCCGCAAAAATCGTGATCATCCCGGCGGCCATGACCAAAGTGCCGTGATCCTCATAGGCGATCAGCCCCAGCGGCACGGCAGAGATGATCCCGAAGAGCCCTGCCTTGATCATCGCGCCCGAGAGCACGGCGCTTGCCGGAACAGGGGCGGAACCATGCGCGGGCGGCAGCCAGAAATGCAGCGGCATGACGCCGAGCTTGATGCCGAAGCCCAGCAGCAAGAGCGCGACCGCCAGCCCTGACAGTTCTGCCGCGCGCATATCCGCGAGCAGGATCGAGCCCGATTGCGTGGCCGCCAGCACCAGCCCCGAGAAGAGGATCAATTCGCCCACGACCACAAAGGCGATATAGAGCCGCGCGGCCGATTGGGCGGTTTTGTCCCGCGAATGCAGCACGAGCCCATAGGAGGCGAAACTCATCAGCGCGAAGGCCCCGTAGAAGGCCATGGCATCCTTGGACAGGATCAGCCCCAGATTGCCACTCATCGCCATCAGGAAGAGCACGCCGAAGCCCGTCGCATGCGGATCATCGCGCATCCAGTGCCGCGCGCTGGCAGAGGCCGCGATCCACAGCGTGGCAGTGAAGATCAGAAACAGCCGCGAGATCTCGTCAAGCCCCATGTTCAGCCCGAGCACGAACCAGTCCCCGCGCACCAACTCCGGCGTGGTCTGCAACAGCCCCAGCATCAGCGCGGGGAGTGCGGCGAGCGGGAGCATCCGCCACAGGATCGGGCGCGCGGCCTCGAAGAGAAGCGCGAAGGCGATGGCCAGCGGCCAGCCGACCGCAAAGAGATAGACAGCGAGCGACATGGGGTTACTCCTGATACTCGATGGCGACGACGAAACGCGTCCATTCCAGCGGGCTGAAGGGGGCATTGGCGAAGCCCCCCACGGCGAGCACCATCAGCGCAGTGGTGATGGGCGGCGCGGCCAGCATCCAGCCGATCTGGCGCTTCGGCGGGCTGTCAGAGGCCCCGTCGCGGAACCAGGCGCGGTGCAGCATCGGCAGGAAATAGATCGCATTGAGCAGGCTGGAGCCCAGAAGCAGCGCGATCACCCAGCCCGCGCCCGCATCAAGCCCGCCTTGGGCAAGATACCATTTGCTCACGAAACCCGCGAGCGGGGGCAGCCCGATCATCGCCAGCGCGGCCAGCGAAAAGGCCAGCATCGTGCCCGGCATGCGGCGGCCCACCCCGTCCATCTCGCTGACCGATCTGACGCCCAGCCCCTCGGTCAGATTGCCGGCGGCCATGAACATCGTGATTTTCATCAGCCCCTGATGGATCAGATGCGCCAGCGCCCCCACCGCCGCGATGGGACTGGCCAGCGCCACGCCCAGCGTGATGTAGCTGACCTGGCTGACCGTCGAATAGGCCAGCCGTTTCTTGATGTCGTCTTGCGTGATCGCCCTGAGCGAGCCGAAGATGATGGTGATGCCCGCAAGTGCTGCGAGCGGCGCAGTCATGCCGATGGCCTGCGCGGTCTCGATCCCGAAGACCTCATAGACCACACGCATGATCCCGAAGGCGCCCGCCTTGACCACCGCGACCGCATGCAGCAGCGCCGAGACCGGCGCGGGCGCGACCATGGCGATGGGCAGCCAGGCGTGGAAGGGAAAGAGCGCGGCCTTGACCCCCAGCGCACCGACCAGCACCACAAAGAGGATTTGCGCGGCGAGCCGATTCTCGGCCACCACATCGGCCAGCACGCCACCGGGCACGAAATCGGTCGTGCCCGCGAGCACCCACATGCCCAGTGTGCCCAGAAGCAGCACCAGCCCGCCCGCAAGCGTGTAGGTGAGATAGATCCGCCCCGCGCGCAGGGCGTCCGCGCTGCCCTTGTGGATGACCAGCGGATAGGTGGCGAGGGTCAGAAGCTCATAGAAAATGAGAAAGGTGAAGAGGTTGCCCGCCATGGCAATGCCCACTGTCGCGGCCACGCAAAGACTGAAGAAGCCAAAGAAGCGGGCGCGATGCGGGCCATGCTCCAGATAGCCCACCGAATAGATGGTCGTGATCAGCCACAGGATCGCCGAGAGCGAAATGAACAGCATCGCGAGCGGATCAGCCTGAAGCTTGAACTCCAGCCCCGGCAACATGGTGAAGCGCAGATCATAGATGACGCCCTGGCTGACCTTCCATGCAAGCCATGACACCAGCGCGACCTTCAGGCCCGCCACGCCCAGATTGATGCCCGTGCGCAACCGCGCCGCGCGCTCAGGCAGCGCGAAAATCACGGGCGCTGCGAGCAGCGAGGTGAAGAGGATGATGAGCGGCAGAAACGGGGTCTCGGTCATGGTCTCGCTCCGAAAGGATAGCCGAGTTCGATGAAGCTGAGGATGGGCGCGGCCATCAGTCCCAGCGAGATGGCCGCGATGGCCAGTGTGAGCGGCGCGACATCCGCGATGGCCCAGCCCTTGTGCTCGGCGATTTCGCCGCGCATCCGGTCAAAGCGCAGGAAGCCTGCGAAGACCCGGCTGAAATAGGCCACTGACATCAGCGTCCCGACCATGGTGACCGCGACCCAGTGCCAATAGCCTGCGGCCATCGCGCCCTCCATCAGCGACCATTTGCCGATGAAGCCGAGGCTGGGCGGCAGGCCGATGATGCTGATCGCGGCCAGCGCGAAGGTGAATTGCGCAAGCGTGGGCCGGATCTCGGATTTGTCGAGATCGGCGATCCGGTCATGACCCACTTCGTCCTTGATGCGCCCGGCGGCCAGAAACATCGCGGCCTTGGCCACACCATGCGCGAGGATCAGAAGCGCCGCGGCCTTCCAGCTCTCGGTCAGCCCCACCTGACCTGCGCGCGCGAAAGCGATGAAGATCAGCCCGATCTGCACGACGGTCGACCAGGCGACAAGCAGTTTCAGCCGCTCCGCGCGCAGCGCCTGCACGCCGCCCCAGAGCACGGCCCCTGCGCCGAGGATACCCACCAGCGTCACGAGGATCTCGTCGGGCAGCGGCATATAGGTCGTGAGCCGCAGGAAGATATAGAGCGCGGCCTTGACCACCAGCCCCGACAAGAGCGCCGAGGCGGGCGCGGTGGCATTGGCATGGGCCGCAGGCAGCCAGAAATGCAGCGGAAAGAGCGCCGTTTTCAGAAGCAGCCCGACGATCATCAGCGCGAGCGTAGCGCTCATCGCGCCCGAGGGCTCTGCCGCGATCAGCCCGGCGAAGTCGAGCCGTCCGATCTGCAGATAG
>PXDM01000209.1 GCA_003565055.1 Paracoccaceae bacterium | reverse complement strand
TTCGGCTTCTATCCGCGCTCGGGCTTCATCCATATCGATCTCGGCCCTGCACGCCAGTGGGGCGAGCGGTTTCCGGTGCGTGCGGTTCCATTTGCCGCCGAGGCCCCGCCCGCGCGCGAGACCATCGCGCAAAGCCGGACCCTGAAGGGCACCGGGACGGCTGGTGCGGCAACAGTCGGCGCTGCCGGGGTCGAGGTCGCGCAGGAAGTGCTGGCTGAAGCGCAGGGCGCCGTCCTCCCGCTGGTCCCCTACCTCGACACGCTGCGCTGGGTGTTCATCGCGCTCGCGCTGGGCGGGATCGCGGTGGCCGTCTGGGCGCGGCTCGATGACTGGAAACGAGGGCTGCGCTGATGTGGGGCGCCGAGCTGGGCCCGAATGGTTCGGTCGGGTGCTGGCACCTAACGAGAGACGGATGCCCGCTCGTTATCTGCCGGCTCGCATACTGGCAGTCAGTGCCCAATTCCAATGCCCATCGGCTTGAGCAGCATCCACAGTGCCATGCCGATCATCATCAGGTTCTCGGTGAGAGAGACAAATCCCAGCGGCACGTTGCTGTCGCCACCGACGCAGGCACATTTCAACTCGCGTCGGTCTAGATAGACCGCCTTGAAGACAGAGACCGCGCCGATGGTGCCGATCGTGAGCGCAACCGGGATCGAGAGCCACATAAGCGCGCCCGCGACCATCAGCACACCCGCCAACCCCTCGGCGAAGGGGTAGACATAACCATAGCGAACCCAGCGCTGCGCCAAGAGGTCGTAGTTGAGAAACATCGTCGCGAAGCTTTCGATGTCCTTCAGCTTCTGGAGCGCAAGCAAACACATCGAGATGGCGATGAACCATTCCGCCGCCGCCACGGTGGCGAGACTGCCATAGGTGGCCCAACTGGTCGCCAACGCCATCGCCGCGGCCATAGCAAACAGCGCGATGACCGGCGCGTAGGTAACCGCGTCCTCGTCCTTCACCTCCTTGCCGAGGAAACGCAGCAGGTCCTCGTAGCCGCCGATGCGTCGCCCGTCGATGAACACCTGCGGCGTCGTCTCGACATTGTGGCGCGCCTTGAATGCGTCGATCTCGTCACGCGAGGTGAGGGTATGATCGTCGACCTCGAAGCCCTCGCGGCGAAGAAGATCGCGGGTCTTGAGCCCATAGGGGCAAATGTGCTCGGCCGTCTCCATCCGGTGAAGTTCGGCACGGCGGGATGCACCATCGGGCATGTCGGTCTCCTTGCGCATTTTCCTGGTGATTGCGACGGAGCCGCCTGGCGGCCCCGCTCCCGCGCGGCGGGTCTATCAGTGTCCGCGCTCGGCAAGCCAGCCGCGCATCATCTCGATTTCGGCTTCCTGCGCCTCGATGACCTCTTCGGCCAGCGCCCGAACCTCGGGGTCGCTGCCGTGTTCGAGCACCACGCGGGCCATGTCGATCGCGCCCTGGTGGTGGGGGATCATGCCGAGCATGAAGTCAATGTCGGCGTCACCGGTGTAGTCGATGTCCATATCTTCATGCATCGCCGCGTTGGCCTCCATGAAGGCGCGGGTCGAGGGGGCTGCATCCTCGGGGATCGCAGCATCGCTACCATGCATAGCCCCGTGATCCATCTGGCCGTGGCCACCGTGCGAACCAGCCAGGGAAATAGCGCCCCATCCCCCGAAGCCGAGGCCAGCAACGAGCGCCGTTGCGATGATTGTCGTTTTCCTATTGCCCATGAGTTCTCCTGTTAACTAGTCTTTCAGCTCAGATCAGCCCGAAGTCACTCGACCGCGGAAACCTCGTAGCCCTCTTGGCGAATGGCACTTTCAACACCTTTCGCATCCGTCGCATCCGTGATCGATACGCGACCCTGCGCGCGTTCGATTACCACGCCCGCCTGCGGTTCAACCCGCTTCACAGCGCGTTGAACCGCCGCCTCGCAATGCCCGCAATTCATTCCCTTCACGACCAATTCCATCTTGTCCTCCTGATCTACGAGACGGATATGGGGCCTCCAGTCACTGGAAGGTCAAGGCTCGGTATCAAACATTCGGCCATCCCATGCACAAATCCTGAGGAAGATAGATTCTGGCCGTCATGAACAGGCAGGCACTTCTCGCAATCCACGTCCTGACCGCAGGGTAGATCGGTGGGACAGGAGGAACTGCCAATATCGAGTTCTCCCTTGTGTCTACGCAGAGCAGTGCGCTGTCTGTCACGGCGTGAACTTTGAACGGCGCGGCTGGATGGCAGCGCCCCGGCTCGGATGGACACGTCCCCGCGCCGCCGCATGACGAGACCGGCCATACAATGCAGTGGTGACGAAATGCTGTTCGACTTCGTCCAGCGTGGGAAGCAAGCGGTGCTCGACAATCTCGGGGTCAGTTCCGCCTCCGGCATGTCCGGTTTCAGCGATACACTGGCCGGCGTTAAGATCGAGACGATCCTTGCCTAAATCCGCTCCACCTGACCCGGGCGAATTCGCGATCCAGGCCGCGCGCAGGGCGGCGGAACGCGAAAACTCAGCTCAGCCAATAGTTGTCCATGTACCTGTCCAATCGCGATGCAAACAGCAGCCTTGCACGGAAGATTGTGCTACGGTGTGCCCATTGCGTCAAAGGTCGCCCCTGACCTTCCACTAACTGGAAGCCCCATCTCAGGTCTGACCAGGTGGTAGGGAATTATCTCATGCAGTTCCAGATCGACAATATGGGGTGTGGCGGTTGCGCCCGGAGCGTCACCAAGGCGATCCACTCGGTGGATCCGCAGGCGAGGGTCGACATCGATCTGAACCTGAAGCGCGTGACCGTGGAGTCAGATGCAGATCAATCCGACGTTGCGGCCGGACTAGAGGTGGCCGGGTTTCCGCCCCGCCGTGCGACATGACGCCCGGCCGGTGGCCGGAGGCGATGCCAAGAGGAACACACCGGCGACAAGCGGGTTGTAACGCTGGGTGTCCGTTTACCCCGATGGACAAGTAATGATGAAAATGTCAGCGCAGATGTTGAGAACGGGTTTGGCAGCGTTGCTGACGCTGGCCTTCATCGTGATCTGGCCGCCTGTCGACTACGGGTCCGCGTCGTTCTCCCATCACGCGGCGCAAACTGGAACGCATGGCCAACAAACGCACACCGAACAGCACGGTCTTCTCAACATCAAGACGGATGCCGACTGTGATGCTTCCGCAATCGGATGTTGCATGATGGCCCATTGCTATCCGGGCATTTCAGCCGGACCGCACGACATGCCCGGGTTTGTCAGCGATGACGGTACTACAGCCGCGTCGGCGGTGCGAGGCACCGGCAGTGATCCGGGGATGGTACTGCCGCCCCCCCGAAACTTGTCCGTCTGATCGCCCAAGAATTTCACTCAATCAGGAAAACTCATGATGAACCTCGCAAAGACAATTCTCGCAGCGGCCGTCACCGCAACCGCATTCTCGGCGCCTGCGTTGGCGCAGGACGCGGAATTCCAGTTGCCCGAGCAGTGCACGACAGCTGCTGCCACAGGCGGTATGGACCATTCGGCCATGGGCCATGGCGGCATGCACGGCAATCAGGGCGGCGCCATGGGCTCGGCCATGATGGACATGATGGGAATGGGGGGCGTGGACCTCGAAGCCCAGCCCGAGCACGTCCAG
>PXDM01000227.1 GCA_003565055.1 Paracoccaceae bacterium | reverse complement strand
CTCCGAAGCAATTATTACATCAAAATGCTGCTTTGCCTTCGAGCGGTCTGGTCGCATCACATCTGGCACTGGATAATTTGTATTGCGGCTACTGCTTGGGTAATAATTTATTCCTCTTTCTTCTTGATGGAACCGATTCGCCTCGAAATACTCTAATCGCACCCCAAAAAAGAAGCCATCGACACCGAAAAAGTCATTTCCGACTGCCGACCCTTCGGTATTTCTTTGGAAAGAAAGGCTTCCTGTTTCTAGGCTTGCGATAGATTCTTTGCCAAATACCTTTCTGATACGTCGCATTTTTTCACTGTCTGCGCCAAAGCGCACTGTGTCCCAGTAGCCAATTTTCTCAAATACAGGGTGATGGCGCTGCATGAATGAGGAAACATTTTCTTTGTTGAACCTTACAGATCCACCAGCTCCGGCCCATTTTGTGAAAAGAAGTTCGGGCGTAATCCGCGCCTGCTCTGACGTACACCCCATGACCTCCGGGTTTTCCATCATGAAGCGGACCTGTGTCTCGATTTTGCGGGGGTGAGACCAGTCATCGGCGTCGTGCAGGGTCACAAACTCGCCAGTCGCCATGTCCAGCCCTTGATTGCGCGCGACATAGGCGCCGCCGTTTTCCGCCATGCGCACTACTTGAATGCGCGGGTCTCGGGCTGCGAATTCCTCTGCAACGCGCATTGTATCCATCGTCGGCGAGCAGTCATCGAGCACGATGATTTCCAGATTGGCCCAGGTCTGTTCCTGCAAGGATCGCAGCGCCGTGGGCAGCATCTCGGCGGCATCATAGGCGGCGATCAGCACAGTGACTTTCGGCCCGTCCGTCACCTTGGGCAGGGGGGTTGCACAGGTCAGGCGGTCATAGGCGGGCTGGCCGTCATCGGGCAGCAGCGTCACGGGTTCGATCCCGTAGCGCGCCAGAACCTGGTTGATCCAGGCAACGCGGCGCTCGGGCGTGGTTTCGAAATTGACGCGCGCGAGGGTCAGATCAGGGGTCGCCTCGCCCGCAAGGGCGGCACGGTCATAGGCGGCCAGCCCCGCATCGGTCGCGCCAAGATGATAGTGGCAGAGCAGTTCCACCGTGGACAGCTTCGCGCAGAATTCGAGATCGGGCGCATCTTCGCGTGCCTTCGCGATCCAGTCCAGCGCGATGCGGTAATCGTCATCGGTCTTGGCGCGCATATGCCAAAGCGCCAGTTCGCGCGCGGCCATGGCGCGTGCTTCGGGGTTTTCCTCGGCACAGGTCGCGATCTCGGTCAGCTCCTGCAGCGGGCGTTCGGTGAAGCCAAGGCTGAGCAGCTTGGTGCGGATGACATTGATACGCTTGCGGGGATCGTCGCGTTTGGGGCGCGTGGCAAGCCCTGCGGCCTGCCCATGCAAAGCGTAATGTATCAGCGGGTTCAGGCCACTATTGGCAGCTTCGGGGTAGGTCTCAAGATAGAACTGTGTGTCGAAATTCTTGCCCGGATTGCGCCCCATCGCAGCACCGTAGCGCAGGTAATGCGTCGCGGGGTCCATCCCCAGCTCGGCGACTTCAGGATAGGTTTCGCGATACCAGGTCGAATGGACCTGTTTGGTAGATTTTGCCAATTTGACCTGTTCGGAAAACTTCATCTTGCCACCTGAATTATTTGTGTCGCGAGTATCGTTTGCAGGCCGTGGTTTCAAGCCTTTCTCGGGTTGCGGCCGTGCCAGGCATGGCCTTCGGCGGCAGGATGTATCGAAAATAGGCATTGTCAGTCCAAAGCTGCGCACGCTGCCAACACCGCATGTTCATGCCTGCCCTCTATCTTCGCCACATATTGAGAGCATGCTCAACAGGAGGCAGCATATGCCAGAATTTTCGGCGCGATTGGGGTTGCCATTCATCCTGCCTGCACAGGCCCAGAAACATGTCACGCATAACGAGGCGCTTGCACATCTCGACATGCTCGTGCAACTCGCGGTCAAGGGCTTCGACGCCGTGACCCCGCCCCCGTCGCCTGAAGAGGGTGACATCTGGGCTCTGGGGGCACTGCCAGGCGGTGCATGGGCAGGACAGCCGGGTGATCTGGCGCTTTGGCAGGGCGGGGCTTGGGTGTTTGTGTCACCGCAACCGGGTTGGCACGCGGCACAGGGCCAGGATCTGCGGCTCTGGGATGGAACAAGCTGGCAGCGCCCTGCGCTGGCCGAGTTGCAAAATCTCGACGGCATCGGGGTCAATACCAGCTTTGACACACAGAACCGTCTTGCAGTAGCATCCGAGGCGTCCTTGCTGACCCATGACGGGGCCGGGCACCAGCTCAAGATCAACAAGAATCTCGGCACGGATACGGCCAGCATGTTGTTTCAGACCGGATGGTCCGGGCGTGCGGAGCTGGGTCTTGCGGGCAATGAGGATTTTTCCATAAAGGTCAGCCCTGATGGCGCATCATGGCATGATGCGATTGTTGTGGATCGCATGACGGGCCGGGTTCGGCTCAATGGGCGCCGCGAAGTCATTGACGCGGACAGGACTTATTTCGTTCGGATGGATGGTGATGATGACAATGACGGCTTATCCGAGTCCCCCAGCAGGGCCTACCGGACCATCCAGCGTGCGCTCGAAGAAGCTTTTGGCAGGATCGATCTTGGCCCTTATAACGTTACTATTCAGGTTCTTCCGGGTATCTATGAGGAAGTTCTGAGGTTGAATTCCTCGCATATGGGATCGGGGTCGGTCCTGTTGCGTGGAGATGCATCCGACCCCGATGCTGTAATCATCCGGCAGACTGCCGAAACTCCTGCCCCGACAGATCAAGGGGGTGTTGTCCATGTCTGGAATGGAGCCTTTCTGCGGCTGGCGGATATTCAGATCGAGCGCACGGGGGGAGGTGGTCGTCCCTGCATAGATGCGCGCTTTGGGGGTCATGTTCTGGTCGAGCCGGGGTCCGAACTGTGGCTGGGCACCTCCTCCACAGCGGCAATACGGCTGATCACAGGTTTTTTCACCTGCCAAGATGCCACATTACGCCATGTTGGAAATGCGGCCAGGCTGTTTCAAGTCAACCCCGGTTACGCAAATCTGTGGAATGCGGTGATAGACCTCGATGGGCGTCACTATTCCGTTGCTGTTTTTGACGCAAACCGAGCGGGCACCTTGTCGAGCGGAGGCAATAACTTTTCAGTTGTCGGCGCAGCCACTGGCGACCGCGTTCTTATCCGCAACAATGGCGTGATCGACTTTGGCAACTACCCGCTGGCCGACATCCCCGGCACATCGGACGGCACAATCGAATTTGGCGGCGTCTATCGTAACGGCGGCGTCGAGGCTGTGACGCGGGGCAGCAATGCCAATGGTGAATTTGTGCGCTTTGCCGATGGGACACAGATCTGCACCAACAGCAACGCTCCGATCACTGTGGATCCGGCAGCCTTTGTCGGGACCGTCACCAGTATCGACGGGGACAAGCTGCGCATTGGCCGTTGGCTATAAGGAGGGATATCATGCATCTGACACTGACGCCACAGCAGGGTCTGCCCGGACAGCCTGAAATGACCATCCATGTCGCAGGAGATGTGATCACGATTGACGGCATGCCCTATGACATGTCCGCTGTGCCCGAGGGTGGCGAGGGCTGGCCCGAGGATG
>PXDM01000166.1 GCA_003565055.1 Paracoccaceae bacterium | reverse complement strand
CGGCTGGTGGAATTGGCGGCGGCGGAAGCTCGAAAAACAATGGTCAAGACGGCCAAGGTGGCGGCGGTGGCGCGGGGACATCGGCGGCAAACAACGCCGGACGTGGCGGCTCGGGCATCGTGATCCTGCGCTACCAGATCGGCATAGCGCCCACATCCTCGCCCGACACCTGGCTCTGGACCGATGGGACGCCCATCGCCTGGCAAGATGACGCGACAATTCAGTTGGAGGCCACATAATGGCACGTAAGATTATTGATGCGGCAGAGATCACCGAAACAGACGAAACAACGTTCGTCCCGGTCACTCATCAGGGCAGCGACGGGCGCATGTGCCTCCGCCCCGCGAGCACGGGATATGACGGTCTCATGACCGCGCAGATGGTCCAGACTCTGAACCAGCTCGCAGAGGCGGTTCTCGGGAATGGTGGGGGCGCGCCGGGACCCGAGCCGGACCCTTCGCTTGTTGAACTCATCGACGCTGGTCTTGCGGATTGGCAGGGTTCGCCTGCGCAAACGACCGTGACCGATGAAAACGGGTCTCTGCGCATCAGCTACGGCTCAGGACATGACAGCGGCACACCGCCGCGCGCCTTCCGCAACCTGTCGCTGCAGGTTGGCGAGCAATACCGCCTGACTGTCACGCCTGAGCAGCGCAGCACTTCGCCAGCTGCGAACTACCGCGTGCGCGTGTCAAACAGCCACAGCGCTGGCGGAGGAGCGCAGGCAATCGCGACTTCGGACATTACGCAAAGCAATGACCCCATCGTGATCGAGTTCGAGGCAACGGAAGAAATCGGGATTTACCTGTTCTCGTGGTCTGCAATCGGCGAAAGCTCTGTGGGCAGCTTTGCGCAATATTCCAGCGCCGTGATCGAGGGTCCGCTTTAATGAGTCAACGGATCATCGACGCAACGGTCGTTACACCTGACGCGTCGACGCAAGCACCTGTAAGCACGGTACTTGGCGGTGCGCGCGTCGACGGGCGGGTCTATCTTGGACCCGCCGATACAGAGCGGGCGGGCCTTGTCACCCCGGCCATGGCGCAAACCCTCGCCGATGTGGCGGCGGCCTATCTTCAGGGCGGCACGATCGAATTTGCGTTTCCTGAGGCCTGGGGCGATCCAAGCGAGAGCGTGGCGATGACCTGGGTGTCGGACAGGGCGATTGCGCAAGACCTGTCTTTTCGCGTCAACGGATCGTCAGACCCGTTCGCCACTGTGCCCGTGATCCGGTCGCGCCGCCTTGACCCGCTGCGCATTTATTTTCACACGGCGGTGCTCGATGGCCTGTCGCCCGACACGATCTATGAATTCGAGGTCGCAGGCTTCAGCGATACGGTCAAGACTGCGCGCGTCTCCGAGCCGAAAGTCAGCGTGATCAGCGACTACCAGCAATTCAATTTCGGCGCAGGTAGCCAGCTGCAGCAGATCGGCGCGAATGTGACTGCGACAGAGCCGGATATCCTCGTGCTCAACGGCGATTTCATCAATGATGACGGGCTGTTCGGCCAAGTCATCGCACAGCTCTACTTGGGCTTTCTGCGCGGGGTTGCGCAGAATTACCGCACGCGCGACGGCGCGCTGGTACCGCTGGTCGCGCTGGTCGGCAATCATGAGGGCCGCAACGACGCTTACGGTGCTGCCGGGGCGTTTTACGGGGGTGACGGCACGATCGGCTACACCAAGGACGTGTTTTCCTTCGGTTACATGCCGGAAAGCCCCCGAAGATTTGCCGACAGCGCCATGTCGGCCCGAATTGGCAATGAATTGCTGATCGTCTGCCTGAACACGGATCACACGGTGCCGATGGCCGGTCAACTCGGCTGGTTCACCGAGCTGCTCGCGGCAGAGGCGGATGAAGTCGCGCATGTTCTGATCGTCGGGCATGTCGGTCCCTTCACGACCTACAGCAACAATGTGTTCAGGCGCAGTTCCCAGTGCAGGGTTTTGCGCAACTTCTTTGTCACGGTCGCGCAGCAATACCCGAATCTGCGCCTGTGGATGGAGGGCCATAGCCACAGGCTGGAAATCAAGAAGCGGCTGCGCATGAATTACGATCCGTCTTTCACGATTACCGCGCCCGGCAACGACCAGCGCTGGACGGATGACCCGACGGGAATCCGCTATCTTGGCTCTGGACCCTGGGGCGCATCGCGGCGGGATCTGACGGACCAGTTCCAGACGCTGCAAAGCGAGATTGACGGCAGTACGCTCATGGAAGCGAGCCTCTATTTCCGTGACAACTCCCATCAGGTTCTGGGCTCGATCATGAGCCCGAGCGATAATGACATCTGGCATGGCTGGGAGCTTGAGTTTCTGAGCGGCGAAGTGCGGGCCACCGCGCGCGGGCGCTCGGGCGCGGCGCTCTACGAGATCACGGACCCGATCCCGGGCGCGTCGCCATAGCGGCGCGCGCCTCCGGGCGGGCTTCCCTTCCATGGGCGGCGCCATGCGTGACGTGGCGGCCGTCGCAGGCGCGGGGTTGCATGCCGGGCGCCCTACTGTCCCGACACGGCCCTCCGCTGCTGTCATCAGACAGCAGGGGGTTTACCCCGAGATCAAGGCTTCGAGATAGCGGCCATAGGCATTCTTGCCGAACAGCTTTGCGCGGGCGGCGAGCCCGTCGGCGCTGATCCAGCCCTGCGCAAAGGCGATCTCATCAGGGCATCCGATCTGCACACCCTGACGCACCTGCAAGGTGCGCACGAAATTCCCGGCATCGAGCAGGCTTTCATGCGTGCCTGTATCAAGCCAGGCATAGCCGCGCCCCATCGTCTGCACCGAGAGCGTGCCCTCGGCCAGATACATCTCCAGAAGCGTCACGATTTCCAGCTCGCCCCGCGCCGATGGGGTGATCTGCGCCGCCTTTTGCGGCGCTGTCCCATCGAGACAATAGAGCCCCGTCACAGCATAATTCGAAGGCGGCTGTGCGGGTTTCTCGATGATCGCGCGGACATGGCCCTGCGCGTCGAAATCGACCACGCCGTAGCGCTCCGGGTCGGCCACACGGTAGCCGAAAACTGTGCCACCCTCGGCCTTGGCATCAGCCTCGGCCAGAAGCTCGGGCAGGCCGTGGCCGAAGAAGATATTATCGCCGAGCACCATCAGCGACGGCGCGCCCGCGAGAAAATCCTCGGCCAGCAGATAGGCTTGCGCAAGCCCGTCCGGGCTCGGCTGCACGATCCAGCAAAAGCGCATCCCCCATTGCCCGCCATCGCCCAGCAGCCGCTGGAACTGCGCCTGATCCTCAGGCGTGGTGATGATCGCAACCTCGCGGATACCCGCGAGCATCAGGACAGAAATCGGGTGATAGATCATCGGCTTGTCATAGATCGGCAGCAATTGCTTGCTCACGCCCATCGTGATCGGCCAAAGCCGCGTGCCCGACCCACCGGCCAGAATAATACCCTTGCGTTGTGTCATGGCTACCCTCTCAACTCGGAAATCACCTTTTTCAGCGCCGCGCGCCAGTCCGGGCGGCCCAGCCCGAAAACCTGCAGCGACGTGCAATCCAGCCGGGAATTGAGCGGGCGTTGCGCGGGGGTGGGATAGTCGCGCGTCGCGATGTCCTCGATGGCGCAGTCGAGCCCGGCCTCTGCCATGATCGCGCGGGCGAAATCCG